>CAZNLZ010000096.1:0-6226 GCA_964574225.1 uncultured Muribaculaceae bacterium
TGAAGGTGGCGCTATGCGTGGGCTTTATTCTGCCGGTGTTTTAGATGTTTTTATGAAAAATGGGATTAATACTGATGCGATTTATGGAGTTTCTGCTGGTGCATTGTTTGGCATAAATTTTAAATCTAAACAAATCGGTAGAGCCATTAGATACAACTTAAAATACTCTCATGAAAAGAACTATATGGGTTTATATTCTCTTATTACCACTGGCAATATAATGAATGAACATTTCTGTTTTAATAGAATTGTTTATGAGTTAGACAAGTTTGATTTTGATACTTTTGATAGTTCGCCTATTGAGTTTTATGCTGTCGTTACTAATGTTGAAACAGGTAAAGCTGAATATATGCACATCACAAATGCAAGGCGAGATTTGGAAAAATTAAGAGCGTCAGGCTCTATGCCATTTGTTTCTAAGTTGGTTGATATTGATGGCACAAAGTATTTAGATGGTGCAATTTCAGATCCGATTCCATTACAAAAAGCGCTTGATGAGGGCTATGGAAAGATTGTTGTTGTTTTGACAAGACCTGAAAATTATTCAAAACACAAAGAATGCTTGCCTTACAACTTTGTTTATAGAAAATATCCTAATTTTATTAAATGCGCTAATGAGCAGTATGAAAAATATAATGCGACTCTTGAATTGATTAAAAAACACGAAAATGATGGCAGAATTGTTGTGCTCCGCCCTTCTCAAAACCTAAAAATTGCAAGGGTTGAAAAGAATTTAGATAAACTCAATGCGATTTATAACTTGGGTGTAAATGACGGTACTGCAAATCTAGATAAAATTAAGAGATATCTTCAAAACTAAAATGCCGTCAATTAAGGCGACATTTTAATCGATTTTTTGTTTACACGCTTTTGCCCATTTCGTAGGCTTGTTGAATAAACTTAGTGCCATTGATTTCACCACGCTCATAAACACCTTTAGCGTAGATAACACCCATTTCTTTTGAACCTTCTAAGCAAGCAGCCAAGCCTCTAAAACATTCTAAAGTACAATCCATTGTAGTTGGTTCATCCTCTGCAGCTGTCATAATATAATAGAATTCTTTCTCATTGAACTCTAACCACTTTGCAACTGTTCTATCAATTACTGCTTTTAATTGAGCCGAAATTGAATAGAAATAAACAGGGCTAGAAAGCACAATTACATCTGCCGCAAGCATTTTTTGTAGAACCTCTGCCATATCATCTTTGATAGCGCAAATACCAGATTCTTTGCACGCATAGCAGGCTTTGCAGTAACCAATATTTTTGCCTGCCACAAAGATTTTCTCAACCTCGTTGCCAGCTTCAACAGCGCCCTTTAAAAATTCATCGCAAAGCGTATCAGAATTTCCGCCTTTTCTAGGACTACCAGATAATATCAGAACTTTCTTCATATAAATCTCCTATTTCACAAAGAAATTTTAACATATTTTTGAACATAACACATAATGTCCATATTTACACTCTTTTATAATTGTAAACAAATATAAAATATATACCCAGTATATATCAATTATCTACTCCTCGTTGTTTTTTTATTATTAAGAGGAATAGCAGAAATATGTTTGTAAATTTTATACAACAAAGCGAAACATTAAAAAGATTATTATTTAATTATCATCCTGAGCTTAACGAGGATAATATTTCCTTGTATTCTTCTGCTGAATTACAAGACTTTTTAAGCGATGTAATTGTTGGTGATACATTTGTTTCTAGTTCTGATATTTCTTATGATAATGGTGAAATTGTTTTTTCTGAAGAATTACAAGATGGAGATGCAAATTTTACTAATCTTTTAAACGATTTTCTACAAAATGATGATGTAAAAAATATTGTTGATGTTGACGGTAGCGGTACACTTGGAATTGATGAAATTAACGATTTTCTTGCTGCTGTTGAAGCTTTAGACCAAAATTCAGAAGATATTTCTATGAATGATATGTTTTCTGCAATTCAGTCTATTGAGAATGGTACATTCGCTGATTTATTTACAGAAGAAACTAATGAAACTCCGGAAGTTGAAAATGTAAATGCAAATAATAACGTTGATAAAGCACGTAAATCTGATGGTTCAGGAAGAGGAGATTCTTCTGATAGTTCTGATACTGGTGCTTCTAATGAAGATATTAGCACTATGCCATTTGAAAAGTTAGAACCTTTAAAGGAAACTCAAGAAGGCGTTGTTAAAACTGCGAAAGAAAAACTTGATGCTGCATATGCGGGTGAAACAGATGCTATAAAATCTGCTCAAGCTGATTATGATTCTAAAAAACAAGCTTACGAAGAAGCTTTAGCTAATGATGAATCTGTTTCTGCTGAATTAAAAGCGCAACAACAAGAAAATCAGACAAATATTGAAAATCAAAAAAATACAATTAATGATTTAAAATCAAATATTGATTCAAAAGATAATGAAATATCTTCTAAAAAAGCTGAAATTTCAACTGGTGAATCAAATATTAGTGGCTTAAAAAATGCTATTTCTAAATTAGAATCACAAACTTCAGATGATAGTGAAGTTCAAGATGAAATTGAATCTCAATTAAGAGCGGCAAAAGGTAAATTAGAAACTGCACAAACAAAATTAGAAACTGATAAAGCTGCTTTAATTCAACTTGAAGCTGATAAAGCTGATTTGGAAGCTAAATTACAAGAAGAAGAAGGTAATCTTGTTCCTTTAGAAGATGAAAAAGCTGATATTGAAGCTAGTATTCTTTTAAATTGTAGTGATGCAACAAAAACTGCACTAGAAGCTTTTCAAGCTGCAGAAAAAAATCTTGATAGTGTAAAAGCTAATGAAATTGCAAATGCAAAAGCTGAATTAGCGAGTGCTCAATCAAAATTAGACGAAATAAATGCAGCGTATAACGAAAAAAATGTAAAACACGTTGAAAAAGAACACGCAGTAAATGATTTTGGCAATGTTGAACAGCTTTATAAGAATATGGGCTTAGATGAAAAAGGCTTAAACTTTGAAGTATTTGCAAGTGCCATTGAAGGATACAGCAATTTAACGGAAGAACAAAGAGCTAGTGGTTTCCTTGGTATTTTTGATACAACTCAAGGCTCTAACGATGATAGATATTATTTATTAAATTTAAATACTTTTGAATTAGTTGGACAAAGTGAGTTAAAAACTGGTTCTGGAAATATGGATAATATAGTTACAGCGAATAAACACAATTCTCACGCAACATTATCTGGTTTTGAGATGGTTGGTTCTGAATATTATTCTAATTCAATGGAAAAAAGAGCTTTAAGACTTATTGGTCTTGAAGAAGGTATCAATGACAATGCGATGTCAAAAGGTACTGTTGTTCACTATACTGTAAATAATAATACTTGGGGTTGTAAGGGATTCCCTCCTGTAAGAACAAATGGCAGAATCGATAAAGAAGCTACTTATGAACTTATGAGAGAATTATTCCCTGAAAATGCGATTATTTATACTCATCCAACAGATGAAAGATATTGGGATATGAGTGAACTTTACGCTTAATTTTCTGCGTTCTATTTTAGAATAACAAGCTGATTGCAATGAAGGAATATACAAAGAATGCCAAAATTGCGATTGCTAAAATGTATTCCCAGAAAAATATTACGCCTAGAGTGCCAAGTGTAAATCCAATTGCTTTTTTCATAACGCCTTCTTTCTTTTTTAAATACTATGTTTATCTTGTTTGTGTTTTTATATTAAACAATCGTAATGACAGAAATGGACGTATTGTTTAGATTAATAATCATAATAATCTGGAACTTCAACGCACATACAATGTAATCCCCCTTTATTTGACTCTAAGATGTCTGAAATTGGACGTTTTTTATCGCCTTGAATAAAGTGAATATTTTCTTGCTTTATGTGGGAACCAACAGCTTCTCTAAATAAGCTTTCAAAATCAATACCTATTTTTTGCGCTATTGCAGGAGTCAGTCCGATTTTCTTCTCTAACCCTGATTTTGCAGCAATTAAAACGGGCTCATTATTTCTATCTTTAAAGGTTATTGCGTTTGAATAATTTAATAAGTGCGTTATTTTTTCTTTGCTATTTTTTTCTTTCCAACCGCCAAGATAATAAACTCTTGATGGAACAGGTATTACCTCAAAACCATTGTCTTGTAAAATTTGAGCTGCTTTTTCGTCGCAGCCTTTGAATTTGTATTTAGCTGTGCTTTCTTCAAAACTTTCAATTACTTCAAGCAGCTTTTTTGCCACTTTTTCTATATCCTTTGAACTTTTATCATCTGGATTATCTGCTGTATAAAAAACACAAGCTTCTAATATTCTGTTTAAACCATCTAACATTAAGTTGTCATTTGCAACTAATATTTTGTTGTCTCCAATTGGTGTTATAAATAAGTCAGCGTGATAATCAGCGTGAGGTAATGCAATTACTTTGTCTGGTCCCAAACAGTTTTCGTAACCTTCTAATTCACATTTACCGTCAGCATTTTTTGCAGTTAGAATAACCTCTTTTCCATCTTTATTTTTTGCGAAAAATATATTTCCACCTTCAACGTGTCTTGTTCTATAAGGGTTTGTATTATTTATTAATTCATCTGGCTCTAAACCATAACTATCAGCGTATCCCGTTGCATATCTATAGTTTGGTGATATAACTTTTTTATTTGGGGTGAAGTAAATTTGGTCTTGAATCCAAATGTCTGAATAATATCTTATTGGCTCAACGCTAACTTTATGCGCTGATGCAATTGCGTCTAATTGTTTTAAAAGTGCATCAGAACCGTAATCGTCACGTTTATGCACCAAAATAGTATCAAGCTTTTTAGCTTCGTGACCTTTAAAGTTTATCTTTTGTATTTTAGGGATAGAGTTTTGAACGTTCATACTAAGATAAAAAACCTAAAGAAAAAATTTGCCTAATGGTGTTAGTTTGTAAATATTTCCTATAAATTTATCAATTTTAAAGTTTTATGTGTTTTGTATAGCTCATGGATAGGGGCTCAAGTATGTTAATTAATAGTTTGAATTATAATTTTGCAAATCAAAAAGGTAGTATTCAAAAACAATCTAATTCTATTTCATATTTAAATAAGGCTGATACTGTTTCTTTTTCAGGAAAAACAGAATATAAAAAAGTAACTGTTCCTTTTCATCTTCAATCTAAATTCCAAGATGAATTTCATTCTACAAGTACGCAAATAAGAATGAGGGCTTATCTTGATTATAAAGAACAAGGCTTGACCGATGAAGAAATTACCGCAAAAATGTTTCCTCAAAGTTATGTGAGTGATAATCCTGAAGAAAAACAAGCTGTTATTGATTATGTGGGTAAACTTCATAAAACAATTGATGACATAGATGCTTCATTCAAAAAAGTTATGCCATCATTGTTACCAAAAACATATTATAGAGGTGTTGTTGATAGTTCATCTAATAGAGCATTAAAAACAATTAATGAGGCTAAAGTTGGCGACGTTATTAAGCCAGATTTGGGTTATCCATTTATGGCCTCTAAGTTAGAATATGCAGAAAGTTATTCACAATTTACAGATGGTTCTTCTAATCCAGAAAATTGTGCTGTTATGATTATTAAAACGCCAGCTGGAACGCCAATTTCTCGTGATATTAGTTTTAATTTGTTTACGACTGATAGCAACGCTGTTCTTGCAAGAGGTGCAAATTTTAAAGTTTTAGATAAAGAAATTAAAAATAATAAAACATATATTACACTTCAATATTTAAACTGTGCTTTGGATGAAGAAAAATAGTAACCATATTCCCTTTTTCTCTTGATAAAAGAATTTGCTTTTATTAAGATTAAGTAAGTTAGACACAAGGGAATATAAAAATGGGTATTTTTGAAGAATTACAACAAAGGCAGTTAATTGCACAAATAACAAATGAACAAGAAGTTAAAGATTTAATTAACTCTGGTAATGCTCGTTTTTATATTGGCTTTGACCCAACAGCTGACTCATTACATGTTGGTCATTTCATGGCACTTTGTTTAATGAAAAGATTACAAATGGCCGGCAATAAACCAATTGTTTTAATTGGTGGTGGAACAGGTCATATTGGTGACCCTTCAGGTAGAACAGATATGCGTTCTATGATGACAAAAGAAATGATTGACCATAACTGTGAATGTTTCAAAAAACAAATGGAACGCTTTATTGAATTTGGTGAAGATAAGGCTGTAATGGTGAACAATGCAGATTGGCTTTTAAATCTTAATTATATTGAACTTTTAAGAGAAGTTGGTGC
>CAZNLZ010000097.1:0-6218 GCA_964574225.1 uncultured Muribaculaceae bacterium
TCTCGTAATCTATAAAAATTGTCTTAATACCCAGTTTTTATATATAAAATCGTACCCCAAAGACAATGAAAATTCAAACAAAAAAACCATGCTTTTTGTACTAAAAAAATAATTATTTTAAACACTCAAATCAACGATTTGAGAACGAGTACGAGCTTGGACATTTCTAACTAATTTTTTCATTCCTCTTCTATCCATTTCAAGATGATATTTGCTTTCGCCTTTTTTAAAACCACATTTATCAGTATAAAACATCATAGCTTCATCTGTCGGATATCTAATCTCAAATTTAGTTCTATTTTCATTTAAGCCAACTAATGCAAGGGCTGCAAGCATAGCTTGCCCTGTATATTTATGACTTTTTGTTGGTGTTGTTTGAATTAACTTAACACCATAATCATCTGAATCGTTTTTTGCAGAACAAATTCCAATCGTTTCATCTTGATTATCTTTCAACACATAATATGAAACTCCAGTTGAAACATTATGTTTATCCAAAGCAACTTTTTTTTCACACATCCCACTTAAAATTGCATTTTTAAAACCCCAATAATCAGGTAAACTAGCAAATTCCTTTAAATCTTCAATATCTTTGCAATCATATTCATATAATTTTGCACGCTCAAACTTACCTGTCTGGTTATTTTTAACCCTACAAGCAGCAACTGGTATTTTCTTTCCAAAAGAAACTGAGTGTATTTGCATACTTTACATAACTTTCCGAAAATACAAAACTAGAAAAACTAAAAAATTGCTTAATTTTTACCAATATTAGGAATTACAGACTTAACATTTCCTTCTGCTTTAAAATCTTTTGGATTCATTGTTATTGTAATTCTATCAGCCTCAATTGTTCTTCCTTTGGTTTCTATTTTAGAACGACCAACAAAAACAGCTTCATTTAGTTTACCTGTATTTTTATCTGCGAAAACATTAACTTTTGGACCAGTAGCAGTATAATCTTCAAATTTAATTTTTGTAGAACCTGACGCTGTAACGACTTTTGATTGTTTATCATAAGATTGATAATCCGACCAAACTTCAATTCTCTTATTATCTTCTGTTCTAATATCAGAATAAACATCACCAACAGCAACCGCTTCTTGAGTGTTGTTATCATAAGTCAATTTAGCGGCATTTATACAACTTTTATCTTGTTTTAACTTTGCATTACCAATCAACTCTATTTTTTTTACATCATTGTCTTTTGTTAAATTAACAATAGCTTGATTAGAAAGAGTATCAATATTCTTATAAAGAATATTAACATCCCCAAAGGCTTTCATTACATTTGTTGTTTTATTGTATTGTTGTCTATCAGCTGTAACAATAACTAAAGGACGGTTATTCTCTGTAACAGAAGAAATCGTATTACCTTCAGCTGTGAAAACCTTATCTAATAAAGAAACGTTTAAAATTTCTGCTTTAATTTCGTGTTTTTTACCAGCAGACATTTGGAACGAATATGCTTTATCGGTAAATTCAACACTATTAACCTTATTATTTTTAGGGTCAACTTGAACTATAGCTCTAGGACTTAAAACATTAATATCTCCAGATTTAACTTTAACATTACCTTCTAAATATATTTTGCTATCGCTATCTTTAAACTCTTGAGAATCAGACTCTACAGAAAGTGAAGCAGCAAAAGCCAAACCACCTGTTAAAAACATAGATAATATTAAAATACTTAAAAAATTCTTTTTCATTTTACATCCTTTATCCTTACATATAGAACTTAGTTTGTGTTCTACCTTCTATATTGAAATCGGAAAAATCACCTTTTAAAACAGCTTTTCCACCGTATATAATTGCTTCGTTAGGCTTTTCAATACGAACATTTCCAACCGCAATTATATCTGTATCTTTACCCATATATTCAATTCTATCAGTCATAAGATTTGTACCATCATTGTAAACCAATACGACATTAGAATACAAAACTATTTCTTTTTTTGTACTATGATATGTGCCTCTGTCAGCTTTAAAACTAGCTTTCACTGCATTTTCTTCGTAAAAATTACCAATAATATCTTCTAATAAAACAATAGAGTCAATATCGCTATATCTTCCAGTTTCAGCATACATTTCCCATAACTTAACGCCTTCTTTTGTTTCTGTAACCAAAAGATTTTCAATGTTAGCTTCCTTGTTTTTATATGTTTGATCAACTATTTTATTTTTAAAAGACTTAGTAATCATGCCAGCAGACACGAAAGCCCAAATACAAGCTATAACAATGACTGAGAAAGCTAGTACATATGCAATATTTTTCTTACTTTTAAATATATTTTTTAGCGCCATAACATTAAATTATCATATAATTAAAATAAATTGCAATTGATACACATCTGATTTTATAAGATAATTTAAGTATGAAGGAAAAAATAAAAGAAGAAATTTATAAATGTTCTAAATGTGGATTATGCAAAAGTGTATGTCCTATCTATTTAGCAACAAAAAATGAAATGTACTCACCTAGAGGCAGATACATCATTTTAAATAATTTCTTTGAGCAAAATAAAAAACCGTCTAAAGAATTTTATAAAAATTTAGATTTTTGCTTAAACTGCAATTTGTGCAAAGATTTTTGCCCTAGTGGTATTGATTCAGCAAAAATATTTACGCAACTAAAACCAAAATCTAATTTTCTATACATAAAATTATTTTTTATGTTCCGAATTCACGGGTTACTAAACGTTTTTAAGAAGTACAAGCCAAGAAAAAATACTACAAAAGAAAAAATCTTATATTTTGAAGGATGCTATAACAACTATATTGACTGTACTGATAGAAACGCAACAATAAAAACATTAGAAAATCTTGGATATGAAGTAAAAGTCATATCAAAATGTTGCGGACATCCATTTATTTGCAATGGTGATGAAAAAAAAGCAAAGAAAAACGAATCAGAAATACTATCAATTTTTAATTCTGAAATTAAACACATAGTATGTTCTTGTGATAGTTGTTATGAAACACTATCAAAATACAAAAATGAAGAATTCACATCAAAGCTAATACAATTGGATAAATTTTTAGAAAATAAGAATATAAAAACAACTTCTGACGAAAATACGATTTATTTTAAACCATTTATAAGAAAAAATGACACATATCTTCCAAGCGAATTACAAACACTAAATAAAAAAGGAATATGCTCATTAATGGAAAATTTCTTTTTAATAAGAAATCCAAAAAGCAAAAAAGAAATAATCAAAAATTTGAATATAAATCCATCTGAAATAGAAAACAAAACAATAATTACAACTTGCCAATTATCAAAATACGGATTAAAAGAAATCATTAGAGAAAAGAATATAAAAACCAAAGTCATATCATTTGCGGAATATATTAACTTATTGACCAACAATGAATAATATAATTCAATAACTATATGAAAGAATTTTTAAAATTTAATGGCAAATGGAGAAAATATCAACAACGTGTTCTCGATTGTCTGCAAGGACATCTCGTAGATAATAAAATACATATTGTTGCCGCACCTGGTGCCGGAAAAACAACCCTCGGTATCGAAGTTATTGCAAGAATTAATAAACCAACAATGATTCTTGCACCAACAATTACAATTAGAAATCAATGGAAACAAAGAATAATAGATGCGTTTCTCACAAACAATGAAAATATTATTTCTACTAACATCAGAGAGCCTAAATTCATAACTATAATAACTTATCAAGCTCTTTTAGCATCTTTTTGTGGAAAAGAAGAAAACGAAGAAGAACTGATAGAAGAAGATAATGACGAACAAAAAACTATATCAAGATTTAACAAAGAAAAAGCGTCAGAAGTTATAACAATACTAAAAAATACTAACATTGAAATTCTTTGTTTTGATGAAGCCCACCACCTAAGAAATGAATGGTGGAAGGCATTAACACATTTGATGGAAGAATTAAAGCCAAGTCAAACAATATCTTTAACCGCAACACCACCATATGACTCAGATATGACAGAATGGGAACGATATGAATCATTATGCGGAGAAATAGATGAAGTTATTTCTATACCTGAGTTAGTACAAAATAATGACCTATGCCCTCATCAAGATTTTATTCATTTTTCATTCTTGAGAGAAAATGAATCAGAGGAAATTATCAAAAGACTTTCTAAAAAAACTGAATTCATTAACTCAATCTTAGGCAATGAAGAACTTGCAAAAATAATTAAAGAATACATAGAAACTTCAACAGATGAAGATATTTTAGAAGAGCCTAAAATATATATTTCAATGGCTTCTTATCTTAATTCAAAACACAATGAAATTCCAACAAACCTACTTGAACTTTTAGATATAAAACAACAAGAAATTCCATCATTTAATAATGAATTACAAAAATTATTCTTATCTAATTTATTTGTAAAAAATAAAGAACATTTCACAAAATGCAATGAAGAACTTATATCTGAACTTTATAATAAAGCAAAGGTAAATGGGCTTATTTTTAACAAGAGCGTTTATCTAAACGATAATCCAAAAATAAAAAAACAAATTGCAAATAGCTTAGGCAAATTGGATTCAATAAAAGAAATTGTTGAAATAGAACATAATTCACTAAAAAAAGATTTAAGAATGGTAATTTTAACAGATTACATCAAATACGACGTAATGGACTGTTCAGCACTCGGTGTAATCCCAATTTGGCAAACAATAAAAGAACAAAAAGATATCTCTCTTTGTGTATTAACAGGAAGCATAATTTTATTACATAAAAACTTAGAGCAGATATTGATAGACAAACTAAAAAACAGAAATTTAGAAGAAGATATTAAAATAAATGAGTTTGATAGGGACACAAATTACATCAGAATAACAGCAAAGAACAATAAGCGCTCATATTTAGTTGAACTTATAACTCAAATATTTAACGAAGGTCATATAAATATAATTGTAGGAACACAAGCATTATTAGGAGAAGGCTGGGATGCACCTTGTATAAACTCATTGATTTTATCAAGCACAGTAAGTTCTTATATGCTATCAAATCAAATGAGAGGTCGCGCAATAAGAAAAGATAAAAATAACCCAAACAAAATCGCAAATATTTGGCACTTAGCCTCAGTAAAAATCCTAAGTGATTTAGAAATTTTAAAATCAATATTGCCAAGTGCAACACACAATGAAATAGAAGAACAAATACAAATTTTCGACTATTTGCAACTTAAAGAACGATTTAAAGGATATGAAGCACCTTCAATAAAAGAACCATATTTTATTGAAAATGGAATTGAAAGAATAATTCCAGATGTATATAACAATATACTTGAGTTCAACCTTGGCAAATTAAAAGAAACTGATTTTAAAGGCATCAATTCACATATGAAAATGAATGCGCAAAACAGAAATAAAACAAAAGAACTTTGGGAAAAAGGACTTACAAAATCGTATAATTCTCCAGAAAAGTCACTAAGAAGTGGCGTAAATACAAAAGAAAAAATGCAACAATTCTATTATACTGGCGGTTACTTTTATATGTTATTTCTTGCGCTAATATTTTTTGGAAATTTTGCATATATAGCTGCACATACAAAATCAATTGAAATGGCGATATTCTTCATCTTTTGTTTTATTGCTACAATGGCACGACCAACATATAAGTATTTGAGATGTTCGTCTCCTGAAAAAATCATGCGACAAATAGGAATTGTTATTCTAGAAACCCTTTACGGCATGGGGGAAATAAAAACAAACCTACAAAACATAAATATTCAATGCAAAGAAAACAAAGCAGATAAAAGTATATTCTTTTCAATAAAAAACCTATCACCTTCAGAAAACAATCTGATAATAAAATGCATGAGAGAGTTTCTTGACCCAATTGAAAATCCAAGATACATCTTAATAAGAAGGGGTTTATTGAAATATATAAAAACAACAGATTACCATGCCATTCCTTCAATAATTGCACAAAACAAAAGTAATATTTCCACATTTGAACTACTTTGGAAAAAATATATTGGTAATTGTGATGTAAAATACACAAGAACTAAAGAAGGAAGGAAACTATTAATAAAAGCAAGAAAAGAAGCATTTTCAGACTTACTAAGAACTTCTAAAACAAGAAAACTAAGCAGATTTGAGTAAATAAAAAAAATAGGTTGACTATTAACATTTAGTTGATATTATAATTACATAAGGTTAAGCCACGTTAGCTCAGTTGGTAGAGCAAGGGACTGAAAATCCCTGTGTCCTTGGT
>CAZNLZ010000098.1:0-6216 GCA_964574225.1 uncultured Muribaculaceae bacterium
AAGCACTTGCAAGGGTTGTTGCCTCAACTAAAACCCAAGATAGACCCAAATTATTACTTACAATAACACCTGTCATTGCCATTACAAATACCAATAACATATATGTGTAATGTCTTTTTCTTCTAATATTAACATCTTCTAAATTCATATAACGCTTATTGTATATAGCAACAGCCATAAAAATAACTGATAAAACCATTAAAAAGATAACATTTGAATTATCAATATGATAATATCTAGCTGTAAATCTAGCGGTCTCAGATAAGAAATAATACCCACTTACAAATAAGTGAATTAAAGCATATACAATAACAAAAAAGTTATTTAATTTTTCCTGTTTAAACAAGAACAATAATATACAAGCTAATATTGGGAATATCAAAAGCAAATTAATCATCATATTCACAATCCCTCAAATCAGATAAATGAGACACTTCTAAGTCATCAAATTTAGTATTTATATGTTTTACAAGCAAACCAAGAATAAATACAGCAATAAATAAATCAAGAAGCACGCCTAAATTTACAATCATTGGCATTTCTTCTGCTACAGACAATGAAAGCAAGAAAATACCGTTTTCCATTGTAATAAAATCAATTACATTGGAAACAACTTTATGTTTTACAGTAATTAAAATCAAACTGATAATAATAACCGAAATAGAAACACCGAAATACAATGGGTTAATCATCTTCATTGCAGGCATATTCATACTTGAAACTAAAAAACCAGCAAATAGAATTACTGTTGCAATAAATAAACTATAAAAGTGGTGAATATTCGCTTCGGTATCACGATACTCTTTTGTTCTTTTTATTAAACCACCTAAAAATGTTGGAATAACAACAGCCTTAATAAGCAAGGTTTCAAAAGCAATAAACAAAAAGTTTAAAATTGAAAATTCATTCATTCCCAAAACACAAATTAGGAATAATAAAATACCTTGCAATACAAGAACATTAACATGTGCTGCAAGCCTGCTTGTTGCTGCAACATATAACATTGTAAAACCAAATAATATTATAAAAGCATTTTCCATAGATTAACCACCATAAATCCTAATTGTTATTAGTGATAAAATTACTAACGCCACAGCTGACATTGCAAAAACAAATTCAAAAACGTGTGACATTCTAAATCTTGCAATAGCAGATTCAATTGTTCCTATTAAAAATGCAATAAGAACTAACAAACCAACATAAGCTGGAATAGCAAAATGCAAAGGCAAATTAAATGGAATAACTAAAACTCCAATTAAAGATGAAATCAATACCATTTTTATCGCACTTGCCCAACTTAAAAATGCCAAATCACAACCAGAGTTATCTAAAACCATAACTTCGTGAATCATTGTAAGTTCTAAGTGAGTTGCAGGATCATCAACTGGAACACGAGATGTTTCTGTTAACATCATAATAAATAATGCAATAATCGAAAGAATAATAATACAAATTCCAATAATATCAGCATTAACTAAAAAGATATTTAAAGTTTGGAAATTATGCAAACCAATTACCGCACCGATAGATGACATAACAATAAAGAAAGCTGGTTCAATCAATGCTGTAAAACAAGCTTCTCTAGACGCGCCCATTCCTTCAAAACTGCTACCTGTATCCATAGCACTAATAACAGTAAAAAATTTACCAAATGCCAAGATATAAGCAAAAAGAACAAATGCGAAATCCATATTGATAATGCTATAACCTAAAACAGTTGGAATAAATAAGCCTGCTGTTATAGAAGTTGCTAGCGCAATAATTGGCGCAAGCTTGAATACAAATGAGGTTGTTGAACTAACAACAGGCTCTTTTTTTAGTAATCTTAAAAAATCATAAAACGGTTGTAATAAACAAACGCCTTTTCTTCCGCCCCAAAATGCTTTTGTTTTTTTTATAACACCTAGCATTATAAACGGGAAGAATAATATAAATATTAAATTTAATATGATAAATAAAATAATCATCCTAAAAATACTACTCCTACTAATGCAAGAATTAAAAATATCAATCCATATAAAATATAATGCTGAATATTTCCATCTTGTAAGCGTTCAAACTTAGATAAAAACTTCTCATCAAATTTAACTATTGGATTAATCAAATATGCTTCCTCAACATCTTCTATTGATGAATTATAATGAGCATCTTGAGGGAACAAACCTTTTGGTTTTTTAACATCAAAAATTTTCTTAAATAAAGGAGTCATAATTGATGAAAATGGACCAACAAAAGATGAAGCTGTGTATTGAATATGATTATTTCCTTTGTCATATCCACAGCCCCAAGTATTAAATACAACATATTTTCTGCATATTAATTTTCTAACTGCAAAAACTACAAATATAATTGCGATTAAAACAGAGAAACAAACAAGTATGTTAACTAAAACCGCAAGAATTGATTGGAAGTTAACAAAAAATTCTTGTTCTACCAAGAATGGAGAAACTGCGCAAGCAATCATTGGATAAATAATAAATGCACCTATACCAATTAATAATGTTGAGCAAGATAAAATCCCCATTGGAATCAACATTGCTTTTGAAACATCTGATTGTACTTGTTCACTATGTTGACTTCTTGGCAACCCTAAGAATGTAATTGAGAAAATTTTTGTAAAACATAATAATGCTAACGTACCAACAAGAGCTAAGCCAGCAATTGAAAGTATTATTAAAATAAATAAGCCAGAAGTATCCATTTTTAGTGAAAGCAATAATCCAACATAAATTAAGAATTCACCAACAAAACCATTAAATGGAGGCAACGCACATATTGCCAAACAAGCCATCAAGAAAAATACAGCTGTTTTTGGCATTGATTTTATTAATCCACCAAGTTGTTCAATATTTTTTGTGTGAGTCTTTAAATAAACACTGCCCGCACCCATAAATAATAATGACTTAAATACAGAGTGATTTAGAATATGGAATAATGCACCACATAAACCTAGCATAGCAACAGTTGAATTGTCATAATACAAACCAACCAAACCTACGCCAATACCAATACCTGCAATACCAATATTTTCAACAGATGAATATGCTAAAATCTTTTTGATATCTTTTTGAGTTACAGCATAAACAATTCCATAAAGAGCAGTTATAACAGAAATACAAAGCATAAAATATGCAATAACAGCAGTCGGTGTTTCGATAATTAATAAAGTTCTTAAAATACCATAAAGACCTGTTTTAATCATAACAGCCGACATAACTGCAGAAACATGGCTTGGCGCAACAGGATGTGCATCTGGAAGCCAATTGTGCATTGGTACAAAACCAGCCTTTGTACCAAAACCTAAAAATGCTAAGAAGAATACAAGATTCTTTAATTCTGGTTGTTCAATAAATATATTTTTAAATACTTCAAAATCATAACTACCTGCTTTTACAGACATTAACGCCATCAAAGCAATTATGAATATAACTGAAATATGCATATAAATTAAATATTTGATACTAGCAGATAAGACTTCTTTTTTATTGTCTTCAAAAAGAACAAGGAAAAATGACGCCAACGACATCAATTCCCAAACTATTAGAAAGAACAATGCATTTTGAACAACAGTAACCAACAACATTGATGCTGTAAGCATTGGCAAAAAGAAACAATGTGAAGCAAATTTTTTATTTTTACCAACATAAGGTCTCATATATCCAATTGAATAAAATAAACAAAGAAAACTTACTAAAGAAATTACAATTATAAAAAATGCACTAAGCATATCTATAACAAAAGGAACATTTCCAAAAACACCATTCCAAGCAAAAACAGCACCTTGAGGAAGTCCATAAAACAATGTTTTAAAAGCAGGTATAACTGTCAATATTGTCGCAAAGAAAGCTAAAATTGTAGCAATTTTCAACTTCATATTTTCACGACAAAAAAGCGATACAACACCGCTTAAAACGAATAATAAAATCCCTATAAAAAATAATTCCATAGCTCTCTTCTGTTATTTTGTTTCGACTAACAAAATAATTATTGCGCTAAGAAAAATTTAATACAAGCAAATTTTTTAAAATATGAAAACGCATATTACAGTTGTTAATATTCCAATAATAATAAGAGCCAAAGTAGCCATAACAACCTGTTTTTGGCGTTTTTTCTCAACACAAGTTGAAGTACCCAACACATGACTTGTTGCGCCAATTGCAAGCCCAGTTGCAATATCACTTTTTATCTTAAAAGCTTTTAAAATTTTATGACCAAACATAGCGCCATAAATACCCGTCAAACAAACTAAACAAGCAGTAAGTTCTGGAATCCCACCAATTGCCTTTGATATTTCAACAGCGATTGGGGTTGTAACAGTCTTTGGCATTAAAGAAGTTATAAGTTGCCAATCGGCGTGGAAAATTTTACCCAAGACAACAGTTGTAATAATCGCTGTTGCAACGGCAATCACAAAACCGAAATACACAGCACGTTTATTTTTAACCAAAATTTTTGCATTATCTGATAGAGGAAGCGCAAGTGCAATTGTTGCAGGTCCAAGCAATAAAGTTAAAAAACAAGCTGATTCATTATAAGATTTATAATCAATTTTAAAAATACACAATATTACAATTAAAATAATACCAGCCATCATCATTGCAGGTATTTTCAAACCCTTTATTCTCTTACATAACTCAAAAATAACAATCGTTGCAATTAAACCCCATAGATTAATCATTTTTCAATTTCCTCATTCTATGAAGCCTTACATATTTAATAACATTTTCAACAAACATAGCAGTTAAAAGTAAAGTTAAAGTTGTTGTTCCAATAACATTAATTAAAATTGGAATTAAATTTTTCTCAATAATTCCATAATACGCGACAATTCCAACTGATAATGGAACAAACAATAACGGCATATATTTAAGCATTAATTCACAAATATCTTTTATCCAGTCACGCTTTAATATGTTTAATTGAAGTAACAGAAATAATACAATAATTCCCATTATAGGTGCAGGAAATGGAATATTCAAAATTTTAATAAGCATATTGCACGCAAATTGTATTGCGCACAATATAACAAAACCTATTAAACATTTTAATATACGGCTAATCATAAGATTATGTTAGCACGAAAATTTATTTAACTGTAAAAGTTGCCGTTACAGTTGCAACAACTTTTTTCTCAATAGCAGTTGTATCATTTATACCATAGTCATTCACTTCTGTTGAGTCAACAGGAACTATTTGGAATACACCCATTTTAGCAGAGTTCATAACTCCGATTTTTCCATTCGTTCCAGTAACCATACTTTGTGCTCTTAATTTTGCATTTTTAGCAGCTTCGCCAACCATTTGAACTTTAATATCATCTAAATTAGATACAAAATACTCAATTCTTTCTGCAGTTAAATTAATATCTTTATTTACAAGTTCATCAACCTTTTTAGACATATCTTTAAATTTATTAATGTCGTTTGATTTCACAGTTACACTTTGGTAAACAGTATATGTTTCAACATCATTTGTCATACCACCATTAGGCATTCTTCTATAATTTTCATAACTATTTATAGCTGAAAAATTAATATCTTTTTCCTCAATTCCATTTGCAATTAAAAATTCTTTTATAACTTTTGAGTCGGAATTTAATTTAGCATAACCTTCTTTTAAAAGAGGTTGTCTAGTTCTAAAGTTAATAGTCCAAGAAGCACTATCAGATATAACTTTTTGGCTAGCACTTCCGGTAACTCTTATTGTTTGATTTTGTAATTTTTGAAACTCAACAACAGATTTAGATAAAATCCAAGTAGAACAAATGCTACCTAATGCAATCAATAAACCCAAAACAACAATTTGATAATCTTTAACTTGCATATAATATCTCCTAATAAAAAAAGAAAGCAGAAGAATATTCTTCTGCTTTCTTTATAACATTTTTTAGACTATTCTTCAACAGACTCTTCTGCTTCAGCTTCATCATTTTCGAATGCTGCTACATCTTCTTCATCCATAGCATATTCTTCTTCTTCACGAATTTCTTCAGCAATTTCATCAACTTCATCTTCAATTACTTCTTCTTCGTAATCATCTTGATGTTGAGCGTGTGGAGCATATTCCATTTTTGCTGCTTGAGATTCGCTCTTGATATCTATCTTCCAGCCTGTTAATTTGTGAGCTAATCTTACATTTTGACCATCACGGCCAATTGCTAAACTCAATTGATCATCTGGAACTATAACAAAAGCTTCTCTTGAATATTCATCATCA
>CAZNLZ010000099.1:0-6182 GCA_964574225.1 uncultured Muribaculaceae bacterium
TATTTTTAAGAAATCTTCTGGAGCATAAACAGAACCTGCTGTACCCATAGCATTTGTTTTACCAGGAGGGTTTACAGGTAATACGTGCAACGTATTGATGCCAAGTTTTTTCATTTCATCAAGTCTTTTTACAGCATTGTTGAATGTACCTCTAACATCGCCTTCTCTTAGAAGTTCGTTGCCAGTTTTATCTTCAGCACCCCAGTTTCTTATAATTACACCCATTATGGTTGCTTCATTATTTTTAAATTTTGTTCTTAAATTATTTTTATAAACACCTTGTGTTTGACTATTATTAACTGGTGTTACTTTAGCAGCAGCAGATACACCTTGATATTGTAAGAAACGCTCTAACACATTTGAACCTAAAGCTTCAACTTGTCTAGTTTGAACAGGTGAAACATTAGATACTTGTGCAGGTGACTTTTGAACCGGCGTTGTTGGTGCTATTGGTAGGTATTTATCAATATAATTAGCCATTTACCTTTTTGCTTTCTGCTTCTACTTGTTTTTCCATTTTGCCTTTTCTTCCAATTGCAAGTCCAGCAACTAGAGTGATTGCTGTTAATGCAGCAAATGAACCTCCGAATATCTTTAACCAAGTTTTTGAGTTATAAGATTTTCTTGCTGTTTCTTGGAAGAAATCAGTCATTTTCTTACCAACTAAATCTGTACCAAATTCACTACTTGTTTTTGCAGATGTAGCAAATTGAGAGAATACTGGTTTAGTTGTATTTTTATAGTTTACAACTCTGGTCATAAAGTCATCTTGATAGCTTCTAAACGCATCCATCATTCTAGTAGCTTTACCACCTTCGGTTGATTTCTTTAATGCCTTTTCAAGTGCTTCTTCAGAACCTTTACCGAATAATGCTTTCATCACTATTTTATATTCATCTGGAGTAACGCCAGCTTTACCAGCAATTTTTTCAAATCCAGTTGTTTGTAATTTTTCAATATATGATGTACTTGTAGCTTCTAACATTATTTTCTTAGAAAGTTCAATCATTCTAGCAATTGCATCATCATCAGCATTTTTTCCTGCTTCTGTTAATAGAGTTTTTAATGTTGTTTGGAAAGAACCATCTTGAACTCTCTTGAATAGATTTAAAGATTGCATTAGACGATAGAATGAAGATCTTGCACCAGCTGCTCTATCAGAAGCAAATTTAACTGTTTTTTGAGCTGCAGTACCTTTTACTGAATCACCAACAGCTTTAGCTAAATCATCAAAACCGCCTTCTGCAAGAGATTTAGCAGCTTTTGAACCAATTTTACTAGAGTTAGATGAAACATTTGATACAAAACCACTGCCAGCAGTAGTATCAAAATCATCAATCATTGACATTAATTTGCCTACAGCTTCATCAAATCTTCCTTCATCAGAAGCTAAACCTTCTAAGATTTTTCTTAATGCAGCTTGGTCACCATTTGCTAAAGCTTTTAAATCTTTGCCTTTTAATTTCATTGATTTAAACAAGCTATCACAAACTCTTTGCCATTGATTTGCAATATATGTACCAGATTTATCACCAACTCTTGCTTCAACAAATTTGCCAATTGCTTTGTTACCAGATGCAAATCCACCTAATGCTGAAGCCATTTTCTTAATTCCTTCAGTTGCTTCACCAATTGTAGGAACTGCACCAGCCGCAGTTGCATGTTCTAATGATTTTTTAATAGATTTAGCAAGGTCAGCTTGTTTTGTTTTTGATAAACCAGAAGCTTGAGATAATACTTTAGAAATTGTATCAACTTTTCCTGTTTTAATAGCATCTGCTAATGCTGTTTTTCCTTCATCTGATAAACCAGCAATTAAACCAGCTGCTTTTTTATTATCTTTTAAAGCTGCTGTAACAAACTCAAGATTCAATGGTTTAGAAACTTTCATTGTTGTTAATTGAGTTTGAAGAGCCTTTAACAAACTTTCATCAGCTTCTGTTCCAAGTATCATTTTTGATAATTGTTGAGCTAAATTATCATCCATTTTCTTACCACTATTTTGTTGTAAGAAAGTTATGATTTTTTCATCAACTTCTGTCTTAGAAGCTGCTTTCATAGCTTCTTTTAAAACTTTTTCAGATTTAGTTAAATCAAATTTTTCAAATAAGTTTGTTAATGGTTTTTCTAATCTGTTACAAGCTAAAGCACTCATTAATGGAGTAGCAAAACCAGCTGTCATCATCCAAAGAGTATTTGCTTGAGTAGCTGTTTTCTTAGCTCTTTGTTTTATAAAATTATCTCTATCAGGTAAATCTTCGCTTACGCCAAGTTTTTTACCCATTCTATCTAAATCTTCTCTAGAATATAAATCAGTTAAATCATATTGAGGGTCTTGATGTAACATCTTTTTACGACCTTGAGAGTCGATATATTTTTGGTGAACATCAACACCTGTTCTTGCTTTGATTGGAGCTTGAATTGCTAATTTTGGCCATAAAGACATAGCACCAAAGAATGTTCCTAAGCCAACAAATTCCATTGTTTTGCTTAATTTTAGAGGATTTTTAACGAATAAATATCCAGCTAAACCTAAAGCACCAAGCTTCATTGCAACATCGTTAATTCTACCTAATTCATGGTCATTAGCCTTACCTTTTGCGGCTCTTCCAATGTTCACAACGTCTTGTTTTAAATCTTTAGCATATTCGATTGGAGAACCAAAAATTCTAGAAGGTAATAATTTTGCTTTATCTTCTAAAGGTTTAACTCTTCCATCACTATCAAAAGAAAACGCAGGTAATACAGCCTGTTTTGGAGGCTTAATAGGTTGATTAGCGATAATGTTATTTAATACGTTTGTCATCCTAGCATACTACCTTTTCTTTACCTTCATCAAACAACGAACTTGCTGCAGACGCTGTTGACCCCTTATCTTTATTAAAGTCTAAAAGAGTCACAAAATTGCCTAATAAAGTCATTCCAACAGCAGCTCCCAATAGGGTTCTACCCGCAATTTTAGTGGCTTTATCAGGATGATTAACAAATTCTTTACAACTCTTAGCGAAAGTTTTGCCTAGATTTTTTACAAAACCTTTACCAAATTTTAAATGTTCCCAAGGCTTTTGCATTGCAACACCAACAGCTGTACCAGCCCATAAATATGATGCTAATGTTGAAAATACCTTTGTTTGAACTACTTTTTCTTTTATTTTTGGTTTCATTTTTTGATCAGCATGCTCTAAATCACCATCATCCATGCCCATCTTTTTAGCAACTTTCTCAAAATATGAATTTCTTTCTGTACCAAAATGTTCGTTTCCGTACAATAAATCCCAACGTGGGAAATCAACACTTTCAAATACCTTGTGATATTCATGTGTTACTAAATTATCTTTATTTCCTTCTTCTGGAAGCTCATGAACAACCTTTTTGTATGGCATGTTAACATCAATGCCATGCTTCCATTTAACAGGAGTTTCAATTAATTTTTTAGAAAGAGTCTTGGCAATACCATACAATGCAACCCCAATACCAAATTTTTTGCCATTTTTAATTGCATTAACAGCTGAAGGTGTATCAAAAAACTTAGATGCAAAATTGAATACACCAATCATTGTTGCACTACCAATTAAGTAAGGAACTGTACCCATAGTTAAAAATTCGTAGAAATTAGCATTCTTACTGCCTTTTATACCCTTCATTGGATATTTTGTAAAAGCATTTTTTACTTTTTCAGTTTGAATATCTAACGTAGTAGAAATAGGATTTTTCTGCATTTGTGCGGCCATAATCATATCATGATTTTCGCACTTACTTCTTTTTTCTTGTTTTTCCGCACCAAAAGATGGAGCTATCGCCCTGTTACTAATGTTTTGATGCTGTACCCCTACGTTATAGACCATTGTTCCTCACAGATGACTACCTGCAGTTTTAAATCTCCTAAAATAATATTATTGCCACATGTTTGGCATGTTTTTTAAATTTTTTACATATCTTAATATTATATTATGGAAATACTTTGGATTATTGTTCTTGCTAAAAATAGACATAAATTATACAATGATTTTTGTAGATAACTATTTAGTAATAAAAACTTTTATTCCTATCGCAAATTATTTACAAGCATTACCCAAATTAAGGAGAAGACCACATGTACGAAGACGAAAAGCTTATTTGCGAAGATTGCGGAAGTGAATTTGTGTTTACAGCAGGTGAACAAGAATTCTATGCAACAAAAGGTTTAGTTAACAAACCAAAACGTTGCCCAGAATGCAGAAAAAACAGAAGACAAAAAAATAGAAAAAAACTATTTGAAGTAACATGTTCAAAATGCGGATGCCAAACTAAAGTTCCATTCAAACCAATCGAAGGGAAAGAAGTATATTGTAAAGACTGCTACGCAGCTATGAAACAAGTTTAAATTTAATTTCAAATACGGAACGGGGAGACAAATAGTCTCCCCGATTTTTTATGGACGATATATATTAAGCTATCGCTGAAAAACTACATCCGCATGATGATGTTGAAGTAGAACCGCCAGTTGAAGAACTCGCTACACTACCAGCTGTTTCTCCACCCATATTAGAAGGAAATGTATATGCTTTCGCAACTGTACCAGCAGTTTCTCCACCATAACTAGATATGAACGCTGGTTTATATCCAGACGCATTATTGCGATTTGAAAATAAAACGTAATTTATAGCTCCCATATCCTGCTCCTAATAATATTCTCGGCTTACATTTATATAAAAACATTTTTTAAGGGTCAATTTCAGAAGTTCATTTTTTCGTTACATTTCTTAACCACTCCCTAAAAAGCTAGTTTTACTAGGTGTTTTTTAGGCTTAATTGTGGTTTAATTGTTCTATACACAAATAGTCGGAGAATTTATGAAAGCACTAAAAGTCGGAATTATAGGTTTTGGTACTGTTGGTGGCGGCGTTTATAACGTTTTGCAATCATTTAAGAATATCGAAATCAAAAAAATCGCAGTAAAAAACATCAATAAAAAAAGAAATATTGAAAACTTTAACGAAAGTTTATTAACAGATAACGCATACGAAATTGTTAATAATCCAGAAATCGATGTTGTTATAGAAGTTGCGGGTGGTGTTGACCCTACATTTGACCTTTTAAAAACAGCTATAAAAAATGGTAAACACATTGTAACTGCAAATAAAGAATTACTTGCAAAAAATGGAAGCGAGCTTTTCAAATTAGCAAAAGAGAACAATGTAATTATTTTATATGAAGCTGCAGTTGCTGGTGGTATTCCAATTATCATGCCAGTAAAAACGATTCTTTGTGCAAATAAAATAACAAAAATTGCTGCTATTTTGAATGGAACAACAAACTATATTCTTACAAAAATGGCAGAAAAAAATCTTTCTTATGAAACAGCATTAGCGCAAGCACAAGAACTTGGCTATGCAGAAACAGACCCAACTGGTGATGTTGAGGGTTATGATGCAGCATACAAAATTGCTATTTTATCAACAATTTCTTTCAATAAGAAAGTAAATATAAATAAAATTTATCGCGAAGGTATAACTAAAATTACAGCACAAGATATCAAATCAGCAAAAGAACTTGGTTATACAATTAAACTAATTGCGATGGGTCAAGTTCTAGAAAATGACAAAATTGACGTTAGAGTTCACCCAATGTTAGTTTCTAAAAAGCACTTACTAGCAAAAATAGATAATGCAACAAATTCTATTATGCTGAGAGGAAACCCTGTTGGCGACTTGGTACTAACAGGCGCAGGTGCTGGCGCAGAACCAACAGCTAGCTCAGTTGTAGGTGATTTACTTGTATTAGCATCAGAACTTGAGGTTTCTGATAAACCAATTCCTCAAGCAATATGTAATCACAATGAAATAGCAGACCAAGTTGATATTGGAGATACATATAATGAATACTACTTAGCAATTAATGCAAGTAATAATCCTGGTGCAATTGGTATAATTGGAACAATCTGTGGTAAAAATAACATTAATATTTCTACTATCATGCAAAATGGTGTAAAAGAAGACAATACAGCTGAAATTGTTGTTATTACAGAAAAAAGTAAAGAAGCTGATGTACAAAATGCATTAAATGAACTTTTAAAATCAGAATGTATTAAAAAGATAGACAACCTATTAAGAGTAATGAACTAGGAGGCAATATGGAAAAAAATCATTATAAAGGTTTAATAAATAAATATAGAGAATACTTACCAGTTACGGATAAAACTC
>CAZNLZ010000100.1:0-6127 GCA_964574225.1 uncultured Muribaculaceae bacterium
GCAAATTATATACAAAAATCAAAATTTCAGCGACAGCTTTATATAATTCTGGCGGAATAGTTGCATTAACTTCAACCATTCTAAATACAGCTCTTGCAACTGGAGGATTTTCAATTACAGGAATTCCATGTTCCCTTGCAATATCAATAATCTTTTTAGCAAATAACTCGGTACCTTTTGCCAACAATTTTGGCGATTCCATTTTTTCAGCATCATACTTAAGCGCACAAGCAATATGAGTTGGATTTGAAACAACAAAATCAGCATCAGGAACTGAGTCCATCATCTTTTGTTGCAACATTTGCTGACGACGTTGTCTTAAGGCTGCTTTAACGTGTGGGTCACCTTCTGAGTTTTTATATTCATCTTTTACTTCTTTAAAAGACATTTTCTGGTCTTGCAAAAACTTCCATTGAACCATACCATAATCTGCTGCTGCAATAATCAAAAAGGCAATACACGCCTTAATAACGAAATCAATTACCAAAGAACCAAACTCATTCAAAATAGCAAAACTATTATCTATCGCTGCCAACCCCAAAATAGCTTCTAAATGAGATTGATAAACCATCCAACCAATCAAGCCCAAAATAGCAACCTTTACAATATTTTTTACTAATTCAAATGCTGTTTTTGGAGACATTAAATTTTTAAAATATTTTGATGGATTTAACTTGTCTAATTTGGGTTCAAGAGGTTTCGTTGTAACCAATGGCCCTATCTGAATAAAATCGCCAAGTATAGCAATAAATGCAGACATAACAAGAATAGGACCAATAATTAATAGTGTTGGCTTAAAAATTGCTATAGCAAGGTGTGTATAACCAATATCTTCTATATGTTTATCAGGGATTTTGTCATACAAATAAACAAATAAAATTGAAATCTGATCCCAAATAAAAGGCGACAATTTTAAAATAATCACAAACATAACAAGCAAAGCCAAAGCCGTTGAAAAGTCTTTAGACTTAACAACCTGACCTTCTTTCCTTGCTTTTTGAAGCTTCTGTTGACTCGCTTCAAACTGTTTATTCTCGTCACCCATTCAGCTTTAAACCAAATTTAGTAAGTAATCATTGAAACTACATCAATATCTTGAGGTAGATTTTTTCTTCCTTGTAAATCTTGTAATTCAATAACAAATGCAGCTGCTTTAACATCAGCACCAGCTTTTTTCAATAGTTTACAAGTCGCACCTACTGTACCACCAGTCGCTAATAAATCATCTATAACAACAACTTTTTTTCCAGGTTCAATAGCATCTTTATGAATTTCTAACTTATCAGTACCATATTCTAAAGCATATTCTTCACTAATAGTTTCAGCTGGCAACTTTCCTGGTTTTCTAACTAAAATACAGCCAGCATCAATATTATAAGCAAGTGCAGAACCAAAAACAAAACCTCTTGATTCAACAACTGCAACATAGTCTATTCCTTGATTTTTAAACTTATCTGTTAAGAAATTAATAATTTCACGAAAAGCATCTTTATCTTTTACCGCAGTTGTAATATCTCTAAAAATAATACCTTCAATAGGAAAATCTTTAATATTTCTAATTTTATCCTTTACTAACTGAACTGCGTCCATTATTTTCTCCTTCTTAACTCCATGTATTTTCATTTTACAATAAATTTAATCTTTTGCTATTTCTGACATTAAATTTATTAAGGTTTTTATAGGTAAACCAACAATATTATCATATTCACCTTTTATTTCTTTAACGAAATTCTCTGGTAATTCCTGTATTCCATAAGAACCAGCTTTGTCATATGGTTGAAAATCATAAATGTAATTTTTTAAATCCTCATCAGTTAGGTGGTTAAATGTAACTTCACTTGTTTCTGAGTTAATGATGTTTTTATTTTTTTCAGTATCAATTATACACACTGAAGTAACAACCTTATGAGTTTGTCCATTTAAAGACTTCAACATCTTAAATGCATCATCGAAATCTTTTGGCTTACCAAGTACAATATTATTGTAAATAACAACTGTATCAGCACTAATAACAAGTGCAGGGAAATTACATTTAATTGCAACCGACTCCCCTTTTTTTTCTGCAATATTTTCAATCAGTTCATAACTAAATGATTTATTCAAAATATTTTCATCAAAATCAGGTGCAAAAATATCGAAAACCAAGCCAATATTTTCCATTAATTCTTGTCTTCTTGGCGAAGTTGATGCTAAAACTATATTTTTCATACTAATACCATTTCAAAACTAAAACGACTAACTCACATTACATTGTAATTGAAAATTAGTCGTTTTGGAAAAAGAACTTTTTTTATTTATAGTTTTTTTACATTTATCTTCTTCTTGCTCTTGGCGGATTGAAGTTTAACTTCAAATACACAACCGATTTTGAGGTAACATCACTACAAATATCTTTTAATCTATTATTCATCTCAAACATTTGACGTTGCATTAATGCATAATCATTCATTGCAGACAACATTTTTTGAGAATCAACCAGTTTCGTTGTTTCTGGATTGTCCATTTTTAACTTAGCATACTTTTTGACAAGTTCTCTGTCAATTTTATCCTTTGCTCCAATAGCCATATAAAACGTCCCCTGTTTATTCTATTTCCCCAGTTGTATATATAAAAAATTTCTTTTCAAAAAAATTGCCTTTTAAATTTTTATACATTACAAATTGTTAACATTTAAATTTTAGTGTATTATCAAGAAGAGAAGGTTATTTTATGGATTTAAGCAATTTATTTGATTATATACGACATACATACGCGCAATATGCATTTAATGTAAAAACAGGTGAAATCAAAATGCCTATGCGCTATATTCTAGAACTGACATACAATTGCAATTTAAAATGTCCATTTTGTTATATTGATGAACCAAGACAAAAAGAAGAACTAACAACAGCGCAATGGTTTGACATAATAGATCAACTTCCACCATTTGCATTAATTTCACTTGTTGCTGGTGAAGTTATTCTTAAACAAGATTTTATAAAAATTTATGAAAAAGCTTCTAAAAAATTCAGAAAAGTAACATTAATTTCAAATGGATTAGCCCTAAAAGAAGATATTATAGACGCTCTGATTAAAAATAAATTATTACTTCTTTCTGTTTCATTAGATGGATACGGGTCAAACCACGACAAAAATCGTAATTTTAATGGTTTGTGGGATATTGTTATTAATAACTTGGAGTTATTTAACAAAAAAAGAGCAAGAAAAAATAGCCCAATGCTAGATATTAAGACCTGCGTATTGGAACACAATCTTGACGATTTACCAAAGCTATATAAAGAAGCAATAAGATTAAATGCACAGTTCTTTTCACTGACATTCATAAGAAAACAAACACTTAGACAAAATTCAAAGCTATGGGATACTTTTGGAGAAGAATTCTACAAAGAAACATATCCAATTGAACCATACTTTAATATGGAACACTTTAAAGAGATTTATAAAGAACTAGAAAGCATATCAAAAACAACAAAAACAACACTAAGATATGCTCCAAGATTTAATGCAACTGGAGATATAGAAAAAATAGAAAAGTTTTTTAATTCTGGAGATAAACCAGTAACCGAATTATATTATCCTTGTAATATACCAATGACAAGTATATATATAACGCCAGAAGGTTTTATCTACCCTTGTTTATCTTACAAAGTTGCAGATTTAAAAGAAATGAAAATAAAAGATGCGATAAATACTCCTAAATTCAAGTGTTTTAGAAAGAATTTACATGCATCTAAAATTTTTACTTCTTGCCAAATGTGTTGTGACGCAATACCTAAAAACCAATAAGACTTGGCAATTCAACATATTCCATATTTAACGCTTGTGCAACACCCTTGTTTGTAACTTGTCCATTGAATGTATTTACACCAAGTGCCAAAGATGAATCTGTCTTTATTGCATCTACAATGCCTTTATCAACAATATTCAATAGATATTTTATTGTTTCATTTGTCAAAGCAATAGTAGATGTTCTTGCAACACTACCTGGAATATTTGCAACACTGTAATGTATTACGCCATGTTTTTCGAAAGCAGGATTTTCATGTGTTGTAATTCTATCTATCGTTTCCACGATACCACCTTGGTCAATAGATACATCAACAATTACAGAGCCTTTTCTCATACTCTTAACCATTTCTTCTGTAATAATTCTTGGAGCTTTATGACCAGGGATTAAAACAGCACCAATTAAAACATCAGTATCTTTAACAAGTTCTTTTAAAACAACCTCATTAGATACATAAGTTTTGATTTGAGAGCCAAATGCCTCATCAATTTTACGTAACTTTTGTGTATCAATATCAACAATGCTAACATTTGCGCCCATACCAATTGCAATTTTTGCAGCATTATAACCAACACTACCAGCACCAACAATCAAAACTTTACCCGCCGGCACACCAGCAATACCACCCAATAAAATACCAGCACCTTTATTTCTATTTTCAAGAAGATTTGCAGCAATTTGAATAGACATTTTACCAGCTACTTCACTCATTGGAACAAGCAACGGTAAACATCCATCAGGCGTTTGTATTGTTTCGTAAGCAATACTTGTTATTTTTTTATTAACAAGTTCTTTTGTTAATGTTTTTTCAATTGCAAGATGCAAATATGTCAAAAGTATTTGATTTTTTTTCAATAATTTATATTCAGAAGGTTGTGGTTCTTTTACTTTTAAAATTATATCTGATTTATCATATACTTCTTCAGCGGAAGAAAGTATAACAGCACCAGCATTTTTGTACTCTTCATCAGAAAAACCACTAGCAACACCTGCAGCTTTTTCAATAAAAACAGTATGCTCTTTTTTTGTTAACACACTAACACCTTGAGGGGTAATAGCAACACGGTCTTCCTTAATTTTAATCTCTTTAGGAACGCCTATTTTCATGTTATACCTCTTATTCTTTTAAAGCCTCTTCTACTTCTGCAATAATCAATTTTGCAGCTTCTACAGGGTCAGGGGCATGTGTAATTGGACGACCAATTACAATATAGTCTGCGCCAGCTTTAATTGCATCAGCAGGCGAAACAATGCGTATTTGGTCATTAACAATTGCCCACGTTGGTCTAACTGCAGGACAAACAACTATAAAATCATCACCTAATTCTTTTTTAATTTTCATTGAATCAGTATCAGGTGCAACAACACCATTCAAACCAGATTCTTTTGCCAATTGAGCAAGTTTAAAAACATAGCCAGAAATATTCATATCAACACATAATTCATTTGTTAATGTTTTTTGCCCAAAGCTAGAAAGCAATGTAACAGCTAAAATAGTAGGAATTTCTAAATCATTCTTTTTGGCATAATTATTACAAGCAGCAACAGTATTTGCCATCATTTTCGAACCACCGTTGGCACTAATATTGAAGAAATTAACGCCTCTTTTCATCAAATTAATACAAGTTTGCCCAACAGTATTTGGTATATCTTGAAATTTACCATCAAAATAAACCTTACCACCATTTTTACGAATTACTTCAACAGCCTCAAACCCGCAAGCTGTAAATAATTGAAGTCCCACCTTAAAATAGCCAACGTAATCTTTTAACAGACTAACGTACTTTTCAACTTCTTCTATACTATCAACGTCAAGAGCAAGAATAATTCTATCTTTTGCTTCCAATGATTTAATTTCTTCCATAATAAAATCTCAATAAATTAATATTGAGATTATATTATCACTATAAATCAAACTAGGCAAGAGTTTTACTTATTACAAGCAATACCCATTTGCAAAAATTCTTCTTCACAAGCTAATGCTTTCATATATGCTTCAGACTCTTCCATTCCTTCTAACAATAAGCCATTATAAATAGAATCAAAAATTCTATCACTACCTAAAAGTAGAGTTGGATTATTCTTTGCAAGAGCAACAGCTTCATCCACAGATTTTGTTATATCACCACCACATTTAGAACATTTAACTTGAGAACGTCCTAAAACACCTGTATCTGGAACATATTTATGTTCAGGACACTCTTCCTGCACTTGTGGTTGAACTTGTGGTTCTTTATTTACTTTATTATCAACTTTTTTGTTATTAATTCCGAAGCTTGGAATATTATTATTAATCTCAGCCATATTTAATTTTCCTCTGTGTTCATTCGCAATATGTTT
>CAZNLZ010000101.1:0-6103 GCA_964574225.1 uncultured Muribaculaceae bacterium
ATTGGATTGTTCCTGTTATTTTGTTCTTAATTTTATTAATATTCTTAATAGCAGTAGGAACTTCACCTGTTTCACCTTTTATTTATACAATAATTTAGGATAAGACAATGAAGATAAATGAATTAACAAAATTTGCAATAACATTGGCTTTATTGCCTTGGATTCCAGCGTTTATTTTATATAAACACTCATATAGCGATTATGCTTTGGTTATACTTGCCATATTTTTGTGTTTATCATTTTTGTGTTTTATCTCAAAAAATTTCGCACAATTTTTCAAATCAAACCTAGAAAAAATTGGCACATTTTTAGGAAAATACTTATCAATTATAGTTTTAGCAATCGGATACATTATTGCAGTTGTTCCAACAGGGTTGTTAATGAAACTTGTTAAAAGAGATAGTCTAAAACTAAAAAAACATAATACAGGTTCTTATTGGAAAGACCACGACAATACAAACTCAGATTACGAATATCAATTTTAGGTGAAGAATGACATATTTATTAGGAATAAGCGCATATTATCATGACAGTGCAGCGGCATTAATTAAAGACGGAGTAATTATCGCAGCAGCACAAGAAGAACGTTTTACAAGAATAAAGCAAGATAGTAACTTCCCAATAGAAGCAATTAAATACTGTTTAGCTGAAGCTGGCATCGAACCAGAACAACTTGACGGCGTTGTTTATTACGAAAAACCTTTTATAAAATTTGAGCGAATTCTTGAAACAGCAATGGCATATGCGCCATTCAGCATGAAAAGTTTTATAAACGCAATGCCTGTATGGCTAAAAACAAAATTGTTTATCCCATCTCAAATTGATAAACATTTTGAAAAACGTTTACAATGCCCTATTTATTTTACAACTCATCACGAATCACATTGCGCTAGTGCGTTTTTCCCTTCACCTTTTGATGAAGCAGCTATTCTATGTTTAGATGGCGTTGGAGAATGGGACACAACAACTTGGGGAATTGGAAAAGGAAATAAAATTGAAATCAAACAAAAAATAGAATTTCCTCATTCCTTAGGTCTTTTATACAGCACCTTCACTGGTTTTCTAGGTTTCAAAGTGAATTCTGGCGAGTATAAAGTAATGGGCTTAGCACCATATGGCGAGCCAATCTATAAAGATTTAATTTTAGAAAAGCTTGTCGATGTTAAAGAAGATGGTTCTTTCTGGCTAAACCAAGAATATTTTGGTTATTGCACAACAGATTATATGTTCAACGAAAAATTTGAAAAACTATTTAATAGAAAACCAAGAAAAGCTGAAAGCGCCCTTTCACAAGACGATATGGATATGGCGGCTAGTATTCAAGCGGTTACAGAAGAAATTATCTTAAAATTAGCTAAATACGTTCACAAACAAACAGGAATGAAAAATCTTTGTTTAGCGGGTGGTGTTGCCCTAAACTGCGTTTCAAATGGCAACATTTTAAAGAATGGTCCATTTGAAAACATTTGGACACAACCTGCTGCAGGTGACGCAGGTGGAGCATTAGGTGCAGCACTGGTGATTCACTATATGCACTTAAAAAATGAACGCAAAACGAATGGAAATGATTTCCAATTTGGAAGTTTACTTGGCCCTAAATATTCAGATGAAGATATTCTTGAAACATTAGAAAAATATGAAGCAAAATACACAAAATATGAAACAGAAGAAGAAGTTACAAAAGTAATTGCAAAATACATCTCTGAAGGAAAAAGCATAGGACACTTCGCTGGAAGAATGGAATATGGACCAAGAGCATTAGGGAATAGAAGCATACTTGCTGACCCAAGAAATAGAGAAATGCAAAAAAATCTAAATCTAGCAATTAAAAAACGTGAATCTTTCAGACCGTTTGCTCCAAGTTGTTTAGAAGAAGATGTGGAAGAATTCTTCGATATTAAAGAAGGAAAGAAGTCACCATATATGCTTTTAACTCAGCCTATTAGCGAAAAAATAATGACAGAACTAACAGAGGAAGAAAAAAACTATAAAGGTATTGAAAAACTAAAAGCATACCGTTCAACCCTTCCTGCAATAACCCACGTAAATTATTCAGCTAGAATACAAACCGTATCAAAAGAAATTAATCCAAGATATTGGAACATAATCAATGAATTTAAAAAACTAACAGCTTGCAGTGTTGTTGTAAACACTTCCTTCAATATAAGAGGCGAACCAATCGTAAATACACCTGAAAATGCATATAAATGTTTTATGTTCACAGATTTAGATGTTCTTGTTCTAGAAAACTTTGTGCTTCTAAAACAAGAACAAAATAAAATTGAAGGAATTGAGCAATATCAACAACAATTTACTCTTGATTAGCTCTAATCAAACTAGATAAATCTTTCAACATATTTGAAAAACGACCTTGAGAGGTGCTTCCATCTATTGTTATATCAGCTTCATCCTTTTTAGGAAGAATATATTTTTCAGCTGCTTCACGAACATATTGAAGTTGATGTAAAGCTTCTTCCTCTGTTTGATTTCTTTCTGCTTTTGCTCGTTTAACATATCTTTTGGCTTGTATTTCAGGGTCTATATCAACATATATTTGAGCATCTAAAATTTCTCTAATTGGAGAATACATTGTTGCTAAACCTTCAACAATAATAACTTTTTGCGCTTTTTTAGGAATTGCATTTGGAACAGAAACACCTGTACCATCAATCAAATATTGAGGAATTCTAACATCATTTCCATTTGATAGTTCTACTAAATCATCATGTAATTGTTCCATATCAAAATTTGTTGGAGCATCAACATCATAACCTGATTTAATAACACCATCAAAAGAGCCATACTTTTCAATAAGAGCTGAAATATCTTTAAAATAATTGTCAGCACTTAAAACTTCAACTGATAAATTTTCTTTTTCAGCAGTATTTCTAATTGTTCTGCATATAGTAGATTTACCACTAGCAGATTCACCACAAATACCTATTAGAATATTTTTATCAGGATTATCATTTAATTTTTTTGCAAATTGGGAAACAAAGTTTGGATGAACACTTTTAATTATTGGATTTTTACTTTTTTTATCATTCTCGATAATTGTATTTAAGATGGCAGATACATCTGGAATTTGGTGTTTTGGTTGCGCCACATTTATATTTACTAAACTTCGCCCAATCATTTCTGCCCTAGTCAAATCGCAAGCGAGCGAGCCTTGAGTCGGCAAACAATAGCCATTTTGAGGGGTAAATTCATTCTTTCGTCTTTGAAATGAACTACCAGACACCAACGGCATCATAACTTTTGTAATTAACATGCTTCTCTCCTTCGTGTTTATAATATTTGAAATATTGTGAAAATTTTTTTTGCTATTTTGAAGTAAATCTAATTCACATTTCATTGCATTTTATTGTTAAAAAGGCGCGAATAACTTACAATATAGTAATATAGTAGATTTTGGGATTGTTTATGCAGGATAAGAGTTTTATATTAATTGATGGTCACGCACTTGCGTACAGATACTTTTTTGCACTTGAAAGAACAGGAATGAAAACATCAGACAATCAGCCAACATGGGCTGTATTTGGCTTTTTTAAAGCACTTTTCGACCTGCTTCAAAATAACACAATAAGACCAGATTCTATTGCGGTAACATTTGATGTTTCACGTCAAACATATAGAACAGAAATGTTTGCAGAATACAAAGCAAACAGAGAAAGCATGCCAGACACTTTAAGAAGCCAAATCCAATTAATTATAGAAGGTTTACACGCGTTAAATATACCAATTTACACAAAAGAAGGTTATGAAGCTGATGATGTAATCGGAACAATAGCAAGTAAAGCAAAGGAAAAACAACATAAAACATATATTCTTACAGGTGATAGAGACTCTTTTCAGCTTGTAGATAGAGAAGGTTTTATCAAGGTTATAATGCCATCAAAAGGCGAACTTGTTGAATTTGATTGGTACAAAGTTTTTGACAAAATGGGTGTTTATCCATACCAAATTACAGATTATAAAGGTTTAAGCGGTGATACTTCAGATAACATTCCTGGCATAAAAGGAATTGGAGATAAAACAGCTTGCAAACTATTGAACCGTTTTGATAAATTAGAACAAATTTTTGAAAATATAGACAATATCAGTGAAAAAGCATTGAATAAAAAACTTAGGGAAGGCAAAGATATTGCATTCTTAAGCAAAGAACTAGCAACTATTCAAAGAAATTTGGATATCGATTTCGATTTTGATTGTGCAAAACTTGAAGTGCCTAATTATGATGCAGTAATTGAGTTCTTTAAAAAGAATCAATTCTATAATTTCTTAAAAAATTCTGATAATATTTTAAAACCATTTAAAATTGGTTCTTTAACTGCAAAAGTTGCCCCAGATTGCGCTTCTGTTCAAGAAGTTGGTTCAGGCGGTCAAATGCAATTAGGTCTTGGCATTAGCGATATGCTTGTAACAGCCTCACACAAAGAATACAATCACGAAAAAAATATTGTTGATACAGAAGAAAAACTAGAAAAATTAGTATCTGAACTAAATAACCAAAGTATATTTTCTATTGACGTTGAAACAACCGGTATTAATCCACTTGAATGCGATTTAGTTGGTATTTCAATTGCATATTCAGAACAGATTCAGACAAAAAATAATAGAGTAAAAATTGATAATTCAAAAAATGATTTAGTTAAATCATTCTATATTCCTGTTTTCCACTTAGTTGGACAACAATTAGACTTAGAGCTTGTAATAGAAAAATTAGCACCTGTTTTAGCAGATAAAAATATTGCTAAAACACTGCAAAATGCCAAATATGATTGCCAAGTTTTAAAACGCCATAGTATGCCGTTAGAAAATGTTATCTTTGACACAATGCTTGCAAGTTATATCAAGGATTCATCTAGGAAACATGGATTAAAACAACAAGCAAGCGACTATCTTGATTATATGATGGTAGAATATGAAGACCTTTTAAAGAATAGCTCTTCATCTCTTACAATTGAAACAGTTGGAATAGAAGACGCGGCATCATACGCGTGCGATGATGCATTTGCAACATTACTTTTAACAAAATATTGGCAAGAAAATTTAGACGAAAAAGAACTAGATTTACTTTATGATATTGAAACACCTCTTTCTTTGGTTCTTATGAAAATGGAAGAAAATGGGGCTTGCATTGATGTTGATTATCTAAGCATTATTGAAAAAGAAATCAACGAAAGACTTGATATTGTTGAAAATAAAATTTATGAACAAGTTGGTGAAAGATTTAACATCAACTCTCCAAAGCAAGTTGGGGATATGCTTTTTGGAAAATTAAACCTAAAAGCAAAGGGAATGAAATCAAAAACAGGATTTTCAACAAACGCAAAAGTTCTAGAAACTCTTGCAGAAGAACACCAAGTTGCAAAAGATATTCTAGAGCAAAGACACTTAGCAAAATTAAAAAGCACATATGTTGACACATTGCCAGAATTAAGAAGCGTTGCAGATGGTAGAATTCACGCCAATTTCAATCAGACAATCACAACAACTGGAAGATTATCATCATCAAATCCAAACTTACAAAATATTCCAGCAAGAACAGAGCTAGGAAACAGGATTAGAGGTGCGTTTGTAGCAGAAAACAAAAATAACGTTATAATTTCTGCAGACTATTCACAAGTTGAATTAAGATTATTAGCACATATTTCTCGTGATGATAACTTAATTGAAGCTTTCTGCAGTGATGAAGACGTACACTCTGCTACTGCAAGCAAAGTTTTTGATGTTCCTATTGAACAAGTTACAAAAGATATGCGTTCAAAAGCTAAAGCAGTAAACTTTGGTATTGTTTATGGTCAATCACGATATGGACTAGCTTCAAGCTTAGGCATTTCGCCTTATGAAGCGCAAGACTTTATAGATAGATACTTTGCAACATATCCAGATGTAAAAAAATATATGGATGATACAATTAAATTTGCTTACGCTCACGGATATGTAGAAACACTTTACGGAAGAAAACGCTATTTAAGTTCTGGCTTATTAAGCACAAACGGCAAAATTCAAGAAGCAGCCCAAAGAGCCGCTATCAACGCACCAATTCAAGGAACAGCCGCTGATATAATGAAACTTGCAATGGTTCGTCTTCAAAATG
>CAZNLZ010000102.1:0-6092 GCA_964574225.1 uncultured Muribaculaceae bacterium
AAAAATCTATTTTTTCGCAAAAAAAAGCCACTTCGTGAGTGGTCTATTTCTGCATCCTAATGGTCTCTTTTGTGTTTATTATTTAGGAGTTTATATGTGTTCGGGGTTGTAATGTTTCGTTTAGTGTATTGCTTACACTTAAATCTTACATTATTATTATGACACATATTAAAAAGATGTCAAGTGTCTTTTTTTATAAATATTAAAAAATATTAAGAAATCGTTAAAAGTCTTTCGTATTCTGCTTTTAAGAACTCACGGTTGCGAGAATATTCTATAAAATTCCAAGGTAAGTTTTCGCAACATTGTTCATCTAGTGCAATTTTGTCTGCTGATTTTAACATGCCAGCTTTTTCAAATTCTTTGTAAACGCTTTTAAAAGCACCAAGATTTCCACCTTGTTTATAAACTTCAATCAAATATGGTGTTAATTCTTTCCCGCCACGAGACAACAACGCTTGAATATAATCCCATTTCACACTGCCTGTACGTGCTTTAATTCCAATTTTAGCAAATTGTTTTTTAATATATTCGTTTTTCTTTTCAAGGTCTTTAGTGTCTTCTCTTTTTGCAAACTGAAACGGTGTATGAGCCTTAGGTACAAAAGTTGAAAAACTAGGAATAAGATTAAAGGTCTTATATTTTTGTTTGATTTCCTTACACAAATCAACAAAGGCGTCCAAATCTTCATATGTTTCTGTCGGAAGTCCCAAAATTCCATATATTTTTAAACCACTAAAGCCATGTGCAACCATTTTTTCAACAATGTTAACAACATCATCTTTAGTTATTTGTTTATTAATTACTTTTCTAAGCCTTTCACTTCCAGCTTCTATAGCAATTGTTGCAGTTCTTTGTCCACATTTGTGCAACATTTCTAATGTTTTATCTGATACATAATCAGCTCTTAAAGAAGATACTGTGACTTCAAGCTCCATACCAGAATCAACTTTATCAATAATATATTGACAAATATCATCAATTCTAGGATGTGCACATATTAATGCACCCAAAAAGGCGATTTTATTGGTATTTTTCAATCCCAATTCAATCTTATCAATAATTTCTTCATAAGAACAAAAGCGAACAGGTCTATTTAAAAAAGATGTTAGACAAAACGCACAAGATTGAGGGCAACCTCGTTCTAGCTCAATTATAAATGTATTTGAGAAGAAACTCTTTTCTGTCAGAATTGGCGTTGATATGCACTTTTGCAGTGGAGCTGTTACTTTTTTAACTTTATTTTTAAGGCTTGGGACATAAACTCCATCAATTGTTGAAAGAAATTCAAGTTTTTCTTTTTTAGTTTTTTTTGAATTATCTTTTAAATACTCAAAAACTTCTTGGATATGAGTTTCGGCGTCACCTATCATTATAAAATCAAAAATTTGTGCAAATGGTTCTGGATTAGCACTTAAAACAGGTCCTCCACCATATATCAATGGAGAATTTTCATCTCTTTCATTTGATAAAAATGGTATTTTATATTTTTCTAGCATTGATAGAATACCCAAGAAATCAACCTCAAACGAAAAGGAAAAGCTAATAACATCAACATTTTCTGGTCGAATCTGAGTTTTTTCACTATCTGTAAAAACTCTTTCTGCAAAAACACCATCTATACAATCAATCATTTTAAACACAGAAAGAAAACCTAATGACGCCATACCAAAATTATAAACAGCAGGAAAAGCGCACCAAACATTCAGTTTTGTTTCTTGTGTTTTATTCGTTTGATATAGAAAAATCTCGCTCATTATTTTTCTTCTTCTTTTGTCTTATGATTAATTGTCTTTAAATATAATTCATCAAACAAAGTTAACAGCAACGCTGCAATTGCAGGAGATAAAATAACACCCCACACACCAAGGAATTTTGCCGCAATTAAGAAAGCAAAGATAATAATGACAGGATGTAAATCTAAAAACTTTCCAAATACATATGGTCTTATAAAATTATTTGATATCCACTGAGCCAACAAATATACTGCAACAACTAAAAGAACAATAACCCAACCTTGTTGCACCGCACAAAGAACACCTAAAATAAGTGCAATAGTTGGACCAACAATTGGAATAATATCTAACAAACCAGCAATCAAACCAAGAAGAACTGAATATTGAACATTCAAAAGCATTAAACCAATAGCAGTGAGAATTGCAATTGTTGTCATTGATAAAATTTGTGCAATTACATATCCACCAACCTTTTTCTCAATGCTTTCATATACTTCTTTTGCTCTTTGTTTCATTCGGTGAGGAAAAATAGCAATAACCGCATCCCTTAAAAGATTTTTTTCGTATATTAAGTAAAAGACAATAACACCCATTGTAACTGCTACCGTCACAGCTTCCATAAACGCAACTGTTATATTTATAGATTTATTAACTAGTCCAGATGCAACTTGAGAAGAAGCACCAGTAAGTGAACTAATATCTATATATTCAATTAATGACTTACCCATCAATGTTTTACTGCTCAAGAACCCAACCACTTTATCAACAAGTGTTGGAAGATTTGAAATAAACTGATTAATTTCTTGGATAGACATTGAAATTATAGGTACAAAGAACAACAGTATAACTAATAATGTTGTAACTATAACTATTGTAGATGCAAGCCCTCTAGATATATGCTTAAAGCTGCTAAGTTTATCTACAGCAGGAGTCAAGGAGCAAGCCAAGACAAATGATGCAAAAGCAAGAAGTGCCACACTTTGTATTTGACTGATAAACCAAATTAAAAATATCGCCATTCCGACAAAAATAATTGTTTTTAAATTCTCGTGTCTATTCCAAAACATTTGATACTCCTTATATTTGCAACAATTATAACATAGTTTATTTTATATTAACTCCTCTTATAGTCCTATAAAAAAAGCAAAAAATATTGTATAATCAGATGTCGATGAAAGGAGAAATTATATATGTGGAAACATGATGTTGACATCAACCAAGTTGTAGAATTACGCGTAAAACCCAATGTTTATTTTGGTTTTGGAGCAATTCACAAAATGGAAGAAATTGCAAAAGATATGAAAGCAAAAGGACTTGATAAAATTTTAGTTGTATCAGGCAAAAATGCTTATAAATCTTCAGGTGCTTGGGAAGTTGTTGAAAAAGCATTAAAAAACAATGGTATTGAATATACAAACTATGCAGAAATCACCCCAAATCCTGTTGCGGATGACGTAGATGCGGCAACAAAATTAGGAAAAGATTTTGGCGCAAAAGCCGTTATGGGTATTGGTGGTGGTTCACCAATAGATGCAGCAAAATCTGTTGCTATTTTATTAGCAAACGAAGGAAAAACAGCTCGTGACCTTTATGAATTTAAATTTACACCAGAAAAAGCTGTTCCTATCGTTGCAATCAACCTAACTCACGGAACAGGAACAGAAACAAATAGATTTGCAGTTGTTACTATTCCAGAAACAGAATACAAGCCAGCAATTGCATATGACTGCATTTATCCATCATATTCTATTGATGACCCAGCATTAATGATGAACTTGTCACCAGAACAAACAATATATGTTTCAATCGACGCTGTTAACCACTCAATTGAAGCAGCTACAACTAAAGTGGCTTCTCCATTATCTATTTCAACTGCAAAAGCGTGTATTGAATTAGTTGCAAAATATTTACCAATTATCAATAAAGACCCACAAAACAAAGAAGCAAGATATTACTTATTATATGCTTCTGTTCTTGGAGGAGTTAGCTTTGACAATGGCTTATTGCACTTTACACATGCATTAGAACACCCATTAAGTGGTATCAAACCAAAACTCTCTCACGGTTTAGGTTTAGCAATGATTCTACCTGCAGTGGTTAAATACATTTACCCTGCAAAAGCAAAAACATTGGCGTCATTATTTGAGACTATCATTCCAGATTTAAAAGGAACACCAGATGAAGCTGAATACGCTGCCAAAAAGGTAGAAGAATGGTTATATTCTGTTGGCATTACTAAAAAATTAACAGATGAAGGTTTTTCAGAAGCTGATGTTGAAAAATTAGTAAATCTAACATTTGAAACACCATCTTTAAGTGGATTGATTTCTATTGCGCCAATTGAAGGCACAAAAGAAATTGTAAAAGCAATCTTTACAGAATCAATGCACCCATATAATAAATAATAAAATTACAAAAAAGAAAAAAAGAAGCCTTTAAATTATGAAGGCTTCTTTTCTCTTAAAATCATTGATGTACATCCAGCACCATTCATATTTGAGGATGAAGTTCGTGAACAATAACTTGTTTCAGGATATTTTGTTTTTCTTGCACCCATTGGTTTTAAAGAACCATCATTCATCAACTGAAACATGAACAAGTCTTTACCAAGTCGATTTGGCTTCTTACCAAAACCATTAACATCCACAGAAATATATATCGTTTTTGTTCCACTATAATTTTCAAGAAGAACCAAAGTTCCATCCATCAAAACGAATTGACCATCATCAAATGGTTCCATCGCAATTTTTGATTTTCCATTGTATGTCATATACGCCATACTATTCTTTTTGTCATATGAAGCATTTGCTTGATTTGGAATACAAGCCGTATTAACGTCATCATTACCAAGCCCACAATCATACATTACATTAAAATATTTAATTATTGCAGGTTTAAGAGTATGCGTTGTTTCATACGTTACTGGTCTTAATTGTTCACCTTGATCCACATAATATTTATGCAAAACTTGTTGCAATACGGAAGCATTTTTCTTTAATGCTGCTCTTAGCGCCTGTTCCTGAGAATTAGCAACAATAGTTGGAACAGTCATTGCAGCGATAACACCTATTATTACAAGTGTTATTAAAACTTCTGCTAATGTAAAACCAAATTTGCGCATTTTTTATGTATAAAACCTCAAAATTTTTAAACAATAAGGTTCATTATAGCAGATTTTCTCTTGCAGTCAAAATCAGCAATATTTGCGCTTTTAAAAATAATTTTAAGTCATTATACAAATAAAAAAGACCGAACCATTAGTGAATTCTAATTTCGGTCTTGTTAAATTGTATATATTTATAAATTCTTTGTTTTATTGGTCGTAAACTTTTTCAAAACCAAATAAAGAACTTACGGATTCTCCATCATGAATTCTTGAAATTGCTTCACCCAATAACGGAGCAACACTCAATTGTGTAATTTTTTCTGGCAAGAAGTTTTTGTTCAAAGGAATCGTATTAGTAACAACAACTTCTTTAATTGGAGCCTTTTCAAGTCTTTCTAGTGCTGGACCAGAGAATACTGGGTGAGTTGCACAAACATAAACTTCCTTAGCACCTTCATTCATCAATAATTGAGCAGCACCACAGATTGTACCAGCTGTATCAATAATATCGTCATACATCAAACAAGTTTTACCTTTGATATCACCAATTACATTAACTGCTTCAGCTTCGTTGTGGCGATTTCTTCTTTTATCAATAATAGCCATTGGGCAATTCATTTGTTTTGCAAAATATCTTGAACGAGTTACCCCACCCATATCAGGAGATACAATTACTAAATCTTCTTTTGGAATGTTCAATCTTTTTACATAATCAACAATTACAGAAGTTGCATAAATATGGTCAACTAAAATATTAAAGAAACCTTGAATTTGACCTGTATGTAAGTCCATTGCAAGAACTCTATCAGCACCAGCTGTTGTTAATAAATCAGCAACTAATTTTGCTGTGATAGCTTCACGACCTGATGTTTTACGGTCTTGCCTAGCATAACCATAATAAGGAATTACAGCTGTGATAGATTTTGCACTTGCACGTTTGAACGCATCAATGATAATTAATAATTCCATTAAATTTTCATTTACTGGATTACAAACTGGCTGAACGATAAAAACATCATCGCCTCTGATACTTTCTTGAACTTGTACATAAACTTCGCCATCTGCAAAGTTTTTGATTACCATTGGTCCAACAGTTGTACCTAAGTATTGAGCAATTTCCTCTGCTAATTTCATATTAGAACGACCAGCAAACAATTTAATATCGTGAGTCGGATTAATACTTTTTACACCTTGTGGAAACGCTAATTCTAATTCCATTATTTATTTCCTCCTGAATGTTGTTCAATTTT
>CAZNLZ010000103.1:0-6067 GCA_964574225.1 uncultured Muribaculaceae bacterium
CGTGTGCATTGTAGTTATAGAATTTAAATCCGTCAGCATTTTCTGCAGGATATCCAATAACGGTGTTATCTAGACCGCCAGTTGCTCTAACAATAGGAATTGTTCCATATTTCATTGCGATTAATTGTGATAATCCACAAGGTTCAAATCTTGATGGCATTAGAAACATATCAGCGCCAGCATATATTTTATTGCATAGTTCTGCGCTATATTCAATTCTTGCTCTTACATTTTTAGAGTTGAAACTCATCCAAGTAAAGAAATCCTCGTAGCGTTTTTCTCCAGTACCTAAAACAATAATATCAGCATCTAAATTCATTAAGTCATTTTCAACAGCTTTTAATAAGTCAATGCCTTTTTGTTCAACCAGTCTAGATATAATTGCAATAAGTGGTCTATCTTTTTTGTATTCAAGCCAAAAATGTTTTGTGATTTCTTGTTTACATTTTTCTTTGTTTGCAAGTTTTGTACTTGTATAGTTATAGTCTATTTTTTTATCTGTTTCAGGATTGAATTCGGTATAATCAATACCATTTAATATACCTTTTAATTTATGCTCGTTATTTCTTAGAGTCCAATCTAAGCCTTCACCGTAGTCGTATGTAAGTATTTCTTGTGCATATTTTGGTGAAACTGCAATGATTTTATCAGCATAATTCAATGCGCCTTTTAGCCAAATCATACAACCATAGTGTTCAACTCCATATTGGTGGAAAACTTCTTCTTTATTTATTCCTGCGAAATCTAGAATTTCAGGGAAATATTTACCTTGATATGCTAGGTTGTGGATTGAAAATACTGATTTTGCATTTTTGTAGAATTCATCATTTTTATATGATGTTTTTAACCAAACTGGAATCATTGATGTATGCCAGTCATTACAGTGGATAATGTCAGGTTTGAAATTTAACAATCTTGCGTATTCTAAAATGGCTTTTGAAAAAGTAATAAATCTTTCTTGCTCGTACCAGCTATCAATTCCTGAAGGATATACGCAATTGAAGCAAGAGAAAAATTTGGGATTGTCAATAAAGAATACATTTATGTTTGTGTTTGGTAATTTACACATTTTAAGAGAAAATACGTACTCTGCATATCCAAAGTTTAATTGAAGACGAGAATTTTCAAGTTCTATAATATTGTATTTTTCTTGGTCAATACTACCAATTAAAGGTGTAAAAATAGCTATTTCAGTATCTTTATCTTCTATATATTTTGGAAGCGAGCCCATAACATCAGCTAATCCTCCAACTTTTGTAAATGGAGCTAGTTCAAATGTTGCATATAATATTTTCATAAAGCACCTCGTTTATGCCATTCTTGATAAAAATTCTAAAGAATATTTTAGTATATCTTCTGTCTTTGTGCAGTCTTTTTTGTAATTTAATACTTCTTTTATTGCGCCTTTTGCTTCATTTGCGCTGTAACCTAAAGAAACAAGTACGCTTTGAACTTCAATTATTGCTTCTTGTTCTACTTCTTTTGTTGTTTCTATGTCTGCAACATCAACAGGTGTTACATTAGACCAATTTATTAATTTGTCTTTTAATTCTAAAATGATTTTTTGCGCTACTTTTGCACCAACACCTTTTGCTCGAGAAAGTTCTTTGAAATCTTCTCTAATCATAATATCTATTAATTCAGGAATTGAAAATTCATCTAATATTAATAGCGCAAGTTTAACTCCAATGCCTGATACGCTTTGAAGAATATTAAAAATATCACGTTCTTCTTTTGTTAAAAAACCAGTAAGGCTCATTGAGTCTTCTTTATGGCTTAAAGATACATATACTTTTATTTCTTCTTCAGATATTTTTTCAATGGTTCTTTTTCCTGTGTGAATTAAGTATCCAACATTGTTTACATCTAAAACAATGTGTGTGCCTCTATATGAATTGAGTTGTTTTGAAATAAGATGTCCTTTTAAATAATCGTACATAATTAACCTTTTAACTTATTATATGTATCTAAAGCTTCTTTATATTCTTTTTCTTTGTTTAAATTTTGGTATGCAAAAGCTAAATTATAATAGAAATTTGCATCATCACTTTTTAGTTTAATTGCTTTTTTAAAAGAGCTTATTGCAGTTTTGTATTCTCTTTGTCCTAAATAAGCACAACCTAAATTATAATGATAGTATGCAAAATCTTTTTTATATTTGATTGCTAATTTATATTCGTTTATTGCGCTGTTATATTTGCCTTCTTTTAAATATATATTTGCTAAGTTATAGTGTGCTTTATCAAATTTTGGATTTAAAAGAAGAGCTTTTTGTAGGAAAAATGCAGCGTTTGTATCGTTGTTAAAATCTTGCGATAGATTTCCTAGTAAGTACCAAATTTCATAATCACGTTCATCTTCTGTTATTGTAGAAATTTTTTTGTATGCTGCTTCTAAATTATTAGAATTATATAGTGCAATAATTTCTTTTTTCTTTTCATCAAAAGATTGAGCAGCAAAACCTTGACCTGAACATAAAACAAAAATTAAAAATAAGATTGTTACTAATTTTTTCATAATCTACCCAATAAATATTATATGTTATACATAAAATATTTCCAAAAGAAATTGTAAAATTTTATAACATTTGTATTTAAAAAAACCAATTTAGTATATAAAAAAAACTTAATATATATATAAAGAGGAAAATTCTGAGCACATATGATTAGTTTAGACTTAGATTTATCGTATTTAAGTAGATACTACCATATCGGTACTGACCAAATGCAAAAGTACCGCAATATGAGTATTACCCAAATTATGCAAACAGAGGCAGAAAAGGGTAATACAAAAGCTGCTGAATTTTTGATGAAAATAACCTCGAATCCAGAAGAATTAGCTAGGTTATTCCAACTTGCAAATCCAAAGAATAGATATTTGATATTATCCCATATGAATAGGGATGACCAATTAAAAATTATGGAATGCTTAAAACCTGAAGAACTTATTTTGGGGTTAAGTATTTTCAATCAAGAAGCGCTTATTAAACTCATGCAGAATTTACCGCCCGAAACATTAGCGACGGTAGTTCTTGAAAATATGGATGTTGATAAGTTTTTAAAAGCTTTACCAGAAGAGTTTATGAATGAATTTCTATCTTCAGATAAAATGGATAGAGATATTATGATGCGAGCTCTAGAAGACGTAGATGAAGCTGAACTTCAAAAGATGATGGAACACACAACTGGTCAATCTTGCTATGAAGATAGAGAAACTATCCTTCAAAAAATGGGTTCAATGGATGACGATCATTTTATGAGAGCTGTTTTTGGTCTTGAAGCACAAGGTAAACAACAACTTATTTCTGGAATTATTCAAGAAAAACCAGAATTGTTTGAAGAATTCTCTGCAGAAGCGATGACTCATCCTTTTACAATGATGCAGAAAGAAGATGTTCTTAAATCTTTAACTGTTTTAGATACAGAACAATTATTACCAATGGTTGAACAATTGCCTCAAGATGTAATGGCTCTTATTGCAACTCAGATAGATCCTAGAATGTTTGCTCAGATTCTGACTTCTGATTTCAAGAGCGTTATTGCTTCTTGTGGAATGAATGTATAAATGTAAACAAATGTAACAAACAAAATAACAAAATGCAATTTTGACTCGAGTATATACTTTATATATACAAGAGGATATAAAAATGCAATTTAAAGTTATTGATTCAAAAATGAAAGAAATTTATTTTAATCCTACAATGGTTGAAGAAAAAACTGAAACTATTGAGTTTAATACTAATTTCTGGAATACAATGAATGTCCTTGCAGCACAAAATGTGGCTATTCAGCAAGTTAGATTTGCATAATTTTTTATAATTGCCACTTCTCTTTTAGATGTTTTAAAGTACCATCTTTATGCATTCTGTTTATGATTATATCAAGATTTCTTTTTAATTTTGTATCATCATCAGTTTGTTTTATTCCAATGCCATAAGGTTCTTTGGAAATTTTGTTTTTAAGAATTCTATATCCGCTGTGATCCATCATGAATCCGGAAAGAATGGTGTTGTCTGTGCTTATTGCGTCTCCACTTCCTTCTTCAAAGGCTCTAAATGCGTTGCTATAGCTTTTAAATCCAATAATTTTTGCTGTTGGGATAATTCCTCTTATGTTTTTCTCAGCGGTTGTTCCTAAGATAATGATTGTTGTTTTGTCTTTTAAGTCAGAAAATGTATGGATGTCACTATCTTCTCTAACAAGTGCTGTTTGACCTGCCATATAGTATGGCTGAGTAAAGTTTATAAAATATTGTCTTTGAGGTGTAATAGAAAGCGTAGCAATAACCATATCTACTTGACCAGATGTAATTGCTTCAATTCTTTCTTCTGGGCTTATTTGTACAAATTCAATTTTTCTTTCGCTATCTAGCATATCTTTTGCTATATATCGTGCAACATCAATATCAAAGCCTTCTGGTTCATTTGTTGTTTCGCTTATAAATCCAAATGGTTTTGATTCTGTTGTTATACCAACAAGCAGATAATCTCTTTCTACAATTTTGTCATAGGTGCTTATTTCTTGTTTCTTTCCGCACCCTGTTAATAATATAAGTGATAATATTAATAAAGAGATTAGTTTCTTCATTTTTTCCCCTCGTTATTATTAAACCACAATTTTGATAATTTTAAAATCCAATCAATATTGTAAAAATGTTCACTTTACTTGAATTATCAGTATAATAGAATTATGAAAAAGTTTTTTACTCTTGTAGTTTTGTTAATAGTTGTTATTATGACCACTGGTGCTGGTTATGTTGGTACCTTGCCGAATATTGAGGCTGAATTTAACCATTTAAAAAAACAAAGTAGTGAAAAATCTATGGCTCCTTATACTGTTGAACAGCTTGATAAAATCAATGAAGAACGATTAAAACCAATTCCAAGAGAAGATGATTCTTATGTCGATATTATCATCAAGAAAGATAAGACAACAAAGTATTTAAAAGATGTTAATCATGTAATTACTATTTTGGAAAAATTGCGTAAGTGTTTAAACACAAATCAAGATATACAGATGTTTAACGCAATTGTTGCTAATTTAATTGATAATGTTGAATATATAAGAGTTGAGTATAAAGATAAACCAGAAAGTAATTATTTATCATACAATAGACTTTTAGTTATTTCTCAGCATTCAAGAGAAGTTGCAAACTTCAGAACTCAGGGTTATGCAACACAAAAGTATATGCCATATACTTCTGATAAAAATATTTATACAAGAGAAGCGTTAGAGTCCAAATTGGAAACTTTATTAAATGAGGTTAACGAGACAATCTTTATTTTAAAGAACTTGGAATAATCTTTTATTTTGTCTTTGTGGCTATTTTTTCATTTTTAATTTTCTCTCAATATATTTTTGGGAGAGAAGAAAATGGTTAATAAATTTTTATTTTGTTTTGTTTTAATACTGATTTTTCCTTGTGTAGCATTAAGTTATTCAGAAGAACAACTTTCTAATTTAGAGATGAATCAATATGGGGAAACCTTTGTTGATGATAGTTTTTTGGATAGGTTAAATAGATTAGAAATAGATATACTTGGAATGCGACAAGCTGGTGATATAAATAATAGAATTGGGAGGCTGAATCAGATTTCTTTTGAAGAAATCAATACACCAAGTTTTGATTATTACAAACCAGAGAAACGAAGTGCTATTAAAAATTTATGGGATAATGTAAGTTCTGTTTTTGATGCTGGTTATATGACTGGATTTGTTCCTCCTTTAAATAATTCTTATGGAACTAATTATTATCAAAATAATATTCAAGACTATTGTCCTTATCATAATTCTTATCATCATAGATCAACAAGGTTCAATCATTATAATCCGAGTATGGGATATAATCCCTATGGTCCAGTATATCAAAGACCAACGTACGGATATTCTAATACATCTACAGGTTCCTCTGTTCATATTTTAAGGGACTGATTTTATACAATAAAAAAGAGAACTTTTAAGTTCTCTTTTTTATTATCGAATTGTTTGTATTTGAAATTAAGATTCGAATACGTAGCAAAGAAGAGATGCTTCTCTTGCTTTTTTTACAGCTTTAGCAAGCATTCTTT
>CAZNLZ010000104.1:0-6044 GCA_964574225.1 uncultured Muribaculaceae bacterium
ACCAGGGACCTTACGCTTATCAGGCGTACGCTCTAGCCACCTGAGCTAATAGCCCGTAACCTCTCTCTCAATGATTATATATTTACACAAACATTTTTAAAATGCAAGCACTAATCTTCATTTAATGGTCTTAATAAAATAATTGAATTTAAATTTAATTGTAAGAAATCATGAGTCTCAGCTTTTCTATTTGGAAACTCTCTATGAACAACCTCACAATCTTTAATAGCAACAAATCTTTTTGCACCATTTAATATGTCAGAAAGTACTCTGTTTTTTCTACCTGTTTTTGGCATGAAAACATTACCCTTAATTTGGTAATCTTTTGTAATTACCAATACTCTTTCAGACCAAATACCTGTTATAAAACTATTATTATTTTCTTCAAATTTATCTTCACGCATTATTATTTGTCCTTCCTACGCGTATGATTGGAATAGTGGCAAGTATAATGACAATGCCAAGAAACATACAATTACACCAATAAATATCAACATAACAGGCTCAACCAATTTACCCAATGTATCAATGATATTATCTAAATCTTGGTCTATTTGCTTTACGCTTTGATCCATCAATTCACCTAAACGACCTGATTGTTCCCCTGTAGAAACCATGAACAATATCATCTTAGGGAATAAATTTGCTGCCTTTAACGACTCAGATAGATGAGCACCAGCCTGCATCTTTTTGATAGATATTTTGATTGCTTCATTCATTACGTAGTTTGATAACGTTGTTCTTGACAAATACAAGCACTCAATAATCGGAATACCTGCATCATAAGCAATCTGTAATACTGTTAAAAAGTTAGAAAAAGCAGCAGCTTTAACAAGGTCTGAAATAATTGGAATTTTTAATAACCATTCATCCAATTTTCTTCTTGATGGTTCCCATTTTAAAGCATAACTTCCTAAACCAACAAAACCTATAACAGCAAGCGGAATAACCATCCACTTATCTTTTAAGAACTCACCTGCGTCAATACAAAACTGTGTAATTGCAGGTAATTCTTTCCCTTGTTGGTCAAACATATCTTTAAATGCTGGAAATACAAACATTAACATAACAAGTACTACGGCAATCGCCAAAATAACAACGAAAACCGGATATGTTAAAGCAGATATAACCTTACCTTTAATATCGCCTTGTTTTTTCAAAAGGTCAATTAAACGTTCAAAAGTTTTGTCAATTTCACCAGAGTCTTCACCGGCTTTTGCAAGACCAATATAAACATGACCAAATAAATTTGGATATTTAGAGATTGTATCAGACAAAGTATAACCGGAAATAATTTGTTTTTTAATTTCTTGAGCTAATAAACGAACTTGTCTTGATGCCGCGTCTTTCTCAATAAAAATTAAACTTTCAATAATTGGCAAACCCGCTTTATTCAAAGTTAAGAAAGTTTGAGTAAAGTCAATTTTTTCTTTTAAAGAAAGTGATTGAAGTGTACCGGTTGTAGCTTTTGCTTGGTTTGCAGAAAGTTCTCTTAGTGCAACAAGTTTGTAACCCATGTTCTTTACTTTAACACGTGCTTCAACTTGGCTTTTAGCATCTACTGTGCCTCTTTTGGTTTCTTCACCCCATCTTGCTTCATATTCATATCTTGGCATAATGCTTCAACCCCATTACTCTTTAACTGGTCCAAGAACACGTATAAACTCATCAATAGTTGTATTACCTTCGATGATGTGTCTTAAACAAGATTGATGAAGAGTGCTCATTCCTGCACCAACTGCAGCTTCTTCAATTTGAATATCATGCGCAGCTTGAGCAATTAATTTCTTAATTTCTTTTGTAATCGGCATGATTTCATATACACCCATACGACCTTTATAACCTTCAAAGTTACATTTTTCGCAACCGCTTGGCTTATAAACAGGTGTTTTTAAGAATTGTTGAATATCTTTTTCATCACCAGAAACAACAAGCTCAGCTTCTTCTCTAGTTGGGAAGTACTGTGCTCTACAATCTGGACACAATTTTCTAACAAGACGTTGCGCAATAATACCAACTAGTGTTGAAGATACTAAGTAATCTTTTGCACCCATATCAATCATACGAGTAATAGTCGCAGCTGCTGAGTTGGTGTGAAGTGTTGATAACACTAAGTGACCTGTTAACGCAGCTGAAATAGCTGTTTCTAAAGTCTCAATATCACGGATTTCACCTACTAGAATAACGTCAGGGTCTTGTCTTAAGATAGCACGCATACAAGATGCGAAAGTAATACCAGCTTTAGCATTAATTTGTGACTGGTTTATACCATCAATCTTAATTTCGACTGGGTCTTCGATTGTAGTAATATTAATTTTTTCATCATTGATTGCTTTTAACAATGTATATAAAGTTGTTGTTTTACCAGAACCCGTTGGACCAGTTGTTAAAATGATACCGTTTGGTACAGTTTGCATCTTTTTAATTAATTCTAACTCGTCCTTTGTTGTACCCTCAATCTTCATTTCCGCTTTTGAAGATGCCATATTAACAGCTGGGGCCAAAATTCTGATTACCATCTTTTCCGCTTCACCAACAGGCAAGGTGTTAATACGGAAGTCATAGTCTCTATCTTTATATGTAATCGAGAACGAACCGTCTTGTGGACGTCTATGTTCTGCAATATTCATCTTTGAAATAACTTTTAAACGAGTTAAAATAGCAGATTCAGTTTTCGCTGGTAATCTAAATGCTTCACGAAGAATACCGTCTTTTCTGTATCTTACGACGTAACCATCTAATCTAGGCTCAATGTGAATATCGCTGGCCTTCATATCGATACCGTCTGAAACGATTTTATTTACGAATTTTACAACGATATTTGAATCATCTTTTAACTCTTTTTGGGCTTGTTCAAACAATGTCTCTTCACGTTCAAATGACATTGCTTGTTTTTCAATTCTTTTGATAATTTTGTTTGTTGCTTTTTTCTGTTCGTTAAACAAACTTGCAATACACATTGAAAATTCATAATGTGTAATAATCAAAATACTTGGTTTTAAACCAGTTAAGAAAATGATATCATTAATAACTTTCTTATCATTTGGGTTTACCATACCAACAACAAGAACTTTATCATCATAACTAATAGGAAGAACCTTATTTAATTTAATAAAGTCTTCAGGAAGCATTGATAGAACAGCATCTGTAATTTTTAACTGTTCTGGAGTTACAGCCTCGTACCCTTGTTGAGCGGTTAATGCTGTTTTTAAATCATTTAAGGTAATAACACCTTGTTGAACAAGAACTGTACCCAATGGGGTTTGAGATTTTTTTGCTTCAACTAACGCATTAAATATTTGTTCATTAGTAACAAGTCCCATTTGAATAAGTACTTCACCAAGTTTTTTAGAAAAATACTTATCTTCATTTGATCCTTGACTTGATGTTCCTTCTCCAGATGTACTTACAATTTCATCCTGTACAGAAACATCATCTTCGTCATCATATTTTAATGAAATATTAGAAGCAGAAGAATCATCATCTTCTTCAACTGTAAGTTGTGATGTTTCTTCAATATGAAGATTAGACTTAATATAATTTAATAACAAACCAAAATCATACTCTGGTACTTTCTTTTTTGTTATCTTATCATTCGATGTAATTGCTTCTATTGTTGCTATTGAACTTTGAGGCAAATTATCATTCGATGTAAAAACATATACAATACCTTTTGAAATACATATTGGCACATATGAATTTTTCTCCATATCTTTTATATCGAACTTAGATACTAGAGAAAAATCCAATATGGGTTTTATTTTTTCTAAAATTTGACTGGTCATTAAATTACTTTCTTAACTATAATTCAGCAACGTCCTCAGAATCTTTAATAATTCTAGGTGTTATCATAAATAACAACTCTTCTTTCAACATTTTTTTAGATTGTGATCTAAATAATGCACCAAGCCAAGGAATATCACCTAAAATAGGAACTTTTCCTGTTGAAGCTTGTTCATTTTGAGTTATCATACCACCTAACAATAATGTTTCTTCGTCTTTGATTCTAACATTTGTTAAGTCTAAATTATGTCTTTGCAACAATGTTGCAGCTAGATATGGAGAACCCATATACTCATCATTAATTTCTTTATAAACAGATGCATAATCTGGTTTAATTGTTAAAGAAACATAACCATCTGGGCTAATAAATGGTAAAATTTCAACCTTAATACCATTGTCTTCACCAATATTATATGTTTTTTGTACCGAAGAAGAACCATAAGCTGCCGCACCAGTAGAGTTTAAGATTTGAACTGTTGTTGTTTCAACATAATCTTGAGTTAAGTCGATTGTAGATTTTTTACCATTTGTAATAACAATTTTTGGATTAGCTAACAATCTACCTTTTTTATTTTCAATTAAATATCTGATTGTTTGTTTTAATGACTGACCAGCTCCGTTGTCAGAACCACTCCAAACAATAGGTTCTGTTTGAGTTGTGCCATTATTAAATGTTAAATTTAAATGTTTACTTGTATATGCCCAACTGTTAGAGAATTCTCTTGAACCTTCTTCTGATAAAGTAATAATAGAAATTTCAAGGAATGCTTGAGGTTGTTTTCTATCATTTTCTAAAATGAAGTCGTTAACCATTTGAATTTGTTGTTCACTACCACCAACCATAGTTAATGTACCAAGCTCAGGTTGTACATAGATAGAAAGCGTAGGTTTTGCTTGGTAAGAACTCAAATTACCAGTTACGATACCACTCTTAACTGTACATACAGTTGTTGCACCACCCAAAGCACCTTCTTTAGCTTCTGCAGGCTCTCCACCCATTGAAAAATCAGCACTAAGTTGAGACATAGAATTTCCTGTATTTCCTGCAGAACTGCTAGAACCACTAGCTGGCAAACTAAACAATGTTTCACAAACCATTTTTGCCATTTCATTAGGAGTTGTATGGTTTACTCTATATGTTGTCATTACAGGCTTTTTATCAAATCTTTCAACAATTTTTTTTGCCATTTGATAATCATTTTCTGTACCGAAAACTAATAATTCATTTCTATCTGCATTTGTTGTAACAATAGCACCATAAGAAAGACCTGGAGTATTCAATCCAAAAATGTTTGTATTTAAAAATTGAGCAATATAAGCAGCATCTGCATACTTAACAGGAACAATAGTCACATTATCTTTTGTAAGATTTAAAGATTCTGCTTCTCCTGTTGAAACTACCATCATTGTTTTGTCTTTAATAACATATGTCAAATTGGTCATTTTCATAACCATTTTGAAAGCGTCTTCCAATGTAACATCAACCAAGTCTAAAGTAACTGTGCCTGTTGCTGATTGGTGAAATACAATGTTTAAACCTGCTTTATCAGCAAACATTCTTAAAACTTGTTGAACATCTGTATTTCTTAAACTCAAATTGATTTTATCATCAGATGCTTTATCGAAACGAACATCACCTTCTAATTTTATTTTATTTGGTGCAGCAACCTCTGTTCTTACAGCAGGTTGTTCCATATCATACACAAGAGGAGCCGCACTAGTAACATTACCGGCAAGTACTGACACACACCCTGTAATCATCAAAAGCTTTGAGATATTTTTAAAACTTCTTTTCATAATATATGTTTATACTCCTCTAATTATTATTTCTATATCTTCCTGCAAATTTATTTTCTAAATCTGCAACACAAAGAGTGCTTCTCGCTTTTTCTCCGTCAGCTTTTTGGAGTCGTTTAGGCCAGGAATATCCAGTCCAAAGGGCAGGATAACCGCCGCGGCATACACCGGCCCGGCAAGAGGGCCGGCACCGGCCTCGTCACAGCCGCATACATACTGGCAGCCTTGACTGCGGTGCTTTTCCTCATAGGCCCACATGTTGATCTCAGGCACTGTGAGTTCCCTCCCCTTCCGGTCGATTGGGAAGCTCCAGAGTAAACCGTCCCAGCTTTCCGCCCCGGTACTCGTCCAGCAGCACTCGTGCCATGCGCTCGGTATCAAACTCACCGCCAGAAATGCGCATTCCACGCCGATCCGCCGCCGCCTGAAGCAGACGATAACCAAAGGCGATGTCGTTCTCGTCC
>CAZNLZ010000105.1:0-5893 GCA_964574225.1 uncultured Muribaculaceae bacterium
ACTTTTATTCAAGGTAAAACAAAACGGAGTTGCTTGTCACACAGGCAGATACTCTTGCTTTGAAGATAGAGATTTCTGTATTAACGAACTATATAAGTTATTACTTGATAGAAAAGAAAACCTACCAGAAGGCTCATACACAACAAAACTATTCAAAAATGAATTCTATTTAAAACGAAAAGTTATGGAAGAAGCATTTGAATCAGTTAACTATGAACAAGGAGACGGACTTGAGTGGGAAGCAAGTGATTTAGCCTACCATATGCTAACCTATATGGCGATGCACAACGTAACACCTCAGGATATAGTAAATAACTTAGCTTCAAGGACTAAATAATGGAAATATATAATTATTGTAATATTGACGAAAGTTTCTTTTCAAAAATAGAATTTGAAAGTATTTGTTCTGTTAATGAAATTATCTGTGATGTTCGTAAAAATGGAGATAATGCAGTAAGAGAGTACGCAAAAAAATTCGGAGACGGTGATTTAGAAGCTTTCAAATTAACAGCTGATGAAATTCAAACAGCAATTGATAGCGTTGATGAAGAAACAATCAAAACACTAAAATATGCGATTAAAAACGTAAAAGAATTTGCGCAAGCACAAATTAATAGCGTAAAAGAAATCCAAGTTAAAGTCGCAGGCAACACACTTGGACACAAAATCGTACCATTAGATTCTGTTGGTTGCTATATACCTGGAGGCAATTATCCATTGCCAAGTAGTGCAATTATGACAGTTGTGCCAGCAAAAGTTGCAGGCGTAAAAAGAGTTGTTGCAATGTCACCCAAAATTCAACCAGTTACAGTTGCTGCAGCACACTTAGCTGGCGCTGATGAAATATACAGAATTGGTGGTGTTCAAGCAGTTGCAGCTATGGCATACGGAACAGAAACTATTCAAAAAGTTAATAAAATCGTAGGTCCAGGAAATAAGTTTGTGACAGCAGCAAAAAAACAAGTTTTCGGCGAATGCGGAATAGACTTTTTGGCAGGTCCAAGCGAAGTTTTAATTATTGCAGATGAGACTGCAAAACCAGAATTTGTCGCAGCAGATATGCTAGCACAATGTGAGCACGATAAAGATGCTAGAGCATTCTTAATTTGTTTTTCAGAAGACTTTGCAAAAAGAGTTGATGAAAAAGCAAAAGAATATTTGCAAACTCTTGAAACAAAAGAAATAGCACAAATTGCATATGAAAAATCTTGTGCAGTTGTAGTTGAATACTTAGATGAAGCAGTTGAATTATCAAACAAAAAAGCACCAGAACACTTAGAATTATGCTTAGAAAATGCTGAAAATCTAATTAATAAATTCACAAATTATGGTTCTTTGTTTATTGGTAATTATAGTGCAGAAGTTTTTGGCGATTATGTTTCAGGAACAAATCATACACTTCCAACAAATCAAGTTGCAAAATATTCTGGTGGATTAAGCGTATTTGATTACATAAAAATACAAACTTACCAAATAATAAATGAAAACTCTATTAAAGAAACAGCGAAAAATGCTTCTAAACTTGCAGAAAAAGAAGGCTTGTTTGCGCACAAACTTGCGGCCGATGTAAGAATGTAAAGAAATAAAAATTTTTACAGCAAACTAGCAAAAAAATTTTTTTCATGTTTTAGAGTAATGTGGTTTATTATTAGGAGGATAAATTTATGCAAATTGCACCAGTTTCGTTTGCTGGAAAAAAAGAAATTCAATCTATTGCAAGAAATGAAGGAAAATTAAATACAGCACAAAAAGAATTAGTTAAAAATGCTTGTGCATATCACGATTTAGAAGTTGATATAACAGGAGATGGCGAATTTTTAGCTAATCCAACATTGGCAAAAAAAGTATCAGATAGCTTAATGGACGCTCTCGACAAAGCAGGCAATTCAAAATTTTCATACCTAATTGCCGTTGATGTTCTTAATGCTCCAGTAATGAGAGAAAATGTATCACCAGTATCAAGAAGTGAAGTAACAACTAAAGCGCTTGAAATTGCTGAAAAAGCTGATGATGTAACAAAAAATGATATCATCGCCAACATTTCAAAATTTTATACTTGGCGTTATTAATAAAAAAGAGGAAAGTTTAAAACTTTCCTCTTTTTTTATTAAGCCCCAATTCTCTCTTGTAATATATCTTCTATACTAACCTTTGAATCAATTCTTTCTTGTATATCAGATAATTGTTTTTCAATATTAAACTTAATTGCTTTTCTATTTTTATTAGTTTCAAGACCTTTTCTAATTTCTTCATAAACAATGTATGAATTTAATTGCATATATGATTTAATATCTTTTGCTTTTTTATTAGTTTTTAAAAGATTTTCGCTCTTTCCTAATGTATATTTCAAAATAGAATCAACAATATATTTATTTTGTCTTAGTGATTGTCTTTCTGAGTTATTAATTAATGTATTTAGCAACACCTTACAATGAGTATCTATCGTGTTAATTAAACTTTTTCTTTGAATCCAAGGAATAGATTTTGATAAATGTGCACAACGCTCATTAACTCGTGATTCTGCGTATTTAACTAATAAGTATTTTTTGATAGATTCTCTTAATTCGTTCATTGCTAGTTATTTCCTTTCTTAACTATATCTGTTTTATATCACAAATTATATATTTCGCCTTACTCCATAAAGAGGATAAATTTAAAAAAAATTCAAATATAATTATGATATGGCAACAAACTTTCAATTTTTGAAAAAGGTTAATAGCAATTTATTCGAAATCATCGCTGATGCTGAAAAGCTATATAGGGATGAATATTTTGAACAATGCATGGCTCAAACACGCAGATTTGGAGAGCAAATTTGCAAAGATATGCTGACTCAAAACAACAAACAAACTGGATCTTTTGATGAAATGCTTGCAACTTTAAAAGACCACTCAAACGGAAATGCACAAGAAAAAGAATTTATTGATGACCTTTATTTTCTGAAGAAAAACGGGAATCAATCTGTTCATTCTGGAACTGTTAAAAAAGATGCTATGACAGCTTTAGAATGTTTAAAACGTTCTTTCGAAGTTGCAATTAATTATAGCGTTTATAATCAAGGTGCAAATGCAAATATATTAAAACTAGATTATGATGTAGAACTTTTAGTAACTGATAAAAAGTCTAAAAAATCATTAAAAGAACGCTACGAAGAAGAAAAAGCAAAACAAGCAGTAAAAAAAGAAACAGAAGAACGACAACAAAAACAAATAAAACAAACAAGACCACAAAAAGCAAAAACAGAGAAAAAAGAAAAGAAAAATAATATTAAAATCCCATTTTTCTGGAAATTTGTACTTTTTTTATCAGTAATTTCTATACTATTTGTTATTTACCTATCAATTAGCATTACAATCACAAGTGCACAATAGTTCTTTTGCTTTATCTCGTCCATAATGAAGAATATACAAGAAAATATATTCATCAGGAGAAAAGAAAGTATTTTTATATAATTGTGTTTTCGAGCAATAAGTATTATATACAGAGTTAAACACATTTTCATATTCTTCCAAATCAGCTACAAAATCACTTTTCTGCGCCAATATATTTATTTTATTTTTTATTATTTCTTTAATTCCAATTTTTTTATAATTTCTATATGCTGGCGATTTTCTATCCAACCAAAATTTATGAACAAAAAGAAAATCAATAATATCTGAATATTTGTCTATAACAGATATTGTTTGAAGAGCTTCTTCTTTAGTTTCATTAGGGTATCCAACTATTGCATATAAATATGTAAATATTCCGGCATTTGCACATTCTTTTAGACAATCTAACCTACCTTCAAACTTAATGCCTTTATTCAAGGTATCATATACCCTTTTAACGGCACTTTCATAACCAAATTGAACTAATCTTAAGCCAGATTTATACATTTTTTCACAAAGCTCTTTTGTATAATATTTTGATTCCATCCTTGCGCAACAAACATATTTTATATCTATATTACGCTTTATTATTTCATCTGCTAACTTAGCCAAATATTTTGGATGAATTGCCTCATCAACAAATTCAAAATATTCAACGCCGTGTTCTTTATGCAAAAATTCAATTTCATCAACCATCAGTTTTGCATTTTTAACAGTATATTTTTTAGGTGGACAATGCAAACCACAGAAAGTACACTTACCCCAATAACACCCTTTTGAAGACTGGATTGGCATTATAATATCTGGCGTATAATATCTATTTAAAGATATTCCTTCTAACGACACAGTTGCTGACTTATTTATATTATATTTAAAATCTGGTTTATTCATCACAACCTTATTTTTAGATTGATACAACAAGCCTTTTATAGATTTTAAACTTCCCTTTTTGTTTATTAAATAGTCAGCAAGTTTGACAACAGATTCTTCTCCTAGTCCGCAAAGAATATAATCAAAAAACTCTTCAAACAGCTTTGGCATTTTTTGCCATTCATTTGCAACCCTAGAAACAATATTTCCACCAATAACAACTTTTGATGTTGATGTTTCCTTTAAAACTTTAGAAAAAGTCATCGAAGGTAATATTTGTGTTTCATTAGGACAAGATATATAGATTAAATCATAATCATTAATTTTGTATTCATCTATTTTTTTCTTATAAAATTCATAAAAAACATTGTTTTCCTTATCGTCAGCTTGATATTTTAAGCCAGAATACAAGGTTGTATATATTGGATTTTTATATACATGAAAAAACAAAGAAGCAGGAAAATAAGGCGACATAGCGAGCTTAAATGCTTTAGCAATTTCCTTGTAGGCGAAATTCATTTTCTCAAGGTTATAAAAAGATTCTTTATTTTTGTATGCTTCAACATATTCAGCAATGTTATTAATCAAAGAAATATTCTCTTCATCATTTGAAACTATCTTTTCTATATGTTCCTTTTTTAAAATTAAATTTCTCAACTCAAAAGAATTTTCCGAAAAATCTTTATCTTTTGAGGTTTTGCCCATAACATCAAGAGTTAATGATGGCAACATTTCTTTTGCTTTTTCATAGGAAGTCAAAAGAAAATCTTTACTCAAAACATAATCAAAAAACTCAAGAGATAAATCCAAACAAGTAACATCATAACCAAATGCCTTCAACTGCCCTGCCAACAATGGAGTAGATAAATAAGGGCTAACAGGACTTGAAACTGGCGGAAATATAAATAATATTTTAGCTTTTTTACTCATATCTGCCCCAATTATATCATACAGGGCAAATATGAGTAAAAATTAGCTAGTTTTCATCTGCTTCTTTATAATCATTCGTATTTGTTTTGATAATATCAAAGTCAAATTTTTTCCATTCTTTAAATCCACCACGAAGAACAATCGTTGGATAGTGTTTATCAACAAGTGCCAAAGCAGCATTATAAGCTCTTGGGCAAGAATCAGAATAAGTATAAACAACCGTTACCTTATCTTTATCTAGCATTTTACAATGTTCTTCGATTTCTTTATGTGGAATATGAACAGCATAAGGGATGTGACCCTCTATATAATCGTCATAATTGCGCACATCAACGATATTTATAGTATCGATTCTATGCGCAATTACTTCATCTAACGTAAAAGGTCCGACGGTAAACGAGATGATATCTTCAAAATATTTCTTTGCTCTTGATAAATCTTTTGTTGTTATATTTTTAGAAAACATTTATTTTCCTCTCAAAACTATTACAGAAAATAAATTATTACAAATTTTAAGCGCCAAAATCGCCTTACTGTACAGTTTTCAAAGATAATTCATTTTTATTTGTAAACTTGTATGTTTTTCGATTGACTTTAAATTTCGTTAGTCAGATAATACATGGAAATAGGAAAAAGGTTATGAAACATTTTTTGATAAAAAGTGAATATATATTGTAAGAAAAGAAAAACTGTCTGTTTTTCTTTTTTTTTGTAAAAAGGTG
>CAZNLZ010000106.1:0-5888 GCA_964574225.1 uncultured Muribaculaceae bacterium
AAGAAACAAATAGGTATTCAGTTAAAGGTTTTGATAGACCACAAGTTGAAGAAAAAATAAGGGAATTAATGCCTTATCCGTATTCACATAAAAAACCGTTAAAAACAGAATTAATACCAGATGCAACTATTTATGGCAAAAAACGAATTAGTGATGATAAAGCATATATAACTTATAGAGTATCAATAGAAAAGATAAAACAAGATATAAACTCAATAAAAAATATTAGTGATAAAAATATAAAAGAAGATTTAACTCAGAAACTAGAAGAAAAAATGTCTGCTACTGATTGGGCAAATATGCTTAAAAACTATGTTCACCCTAAAAAGAGAACAAAAGTTAATAAGGTACTTACAATAGTATCAGAAGGTATATTAGAAACTGATGAAAATGGAAGAGAAAGAATTGGTGAATATGCTGACTTCGGTAACAAAGGAACAAAAAGCCAATTTAAACACTCAAAAAGACATAAAGGACAGATTTTATACTATGACCAAAAAGGTTCAATTCGTGTAATGCCTATTTTTGCGAATAAATCTACAAAAGAAGTTCGCGAAAAATTAGTAGAAATGGGGTGTAAATTATACAACGGCGGCGAAATGTTTTCAGCAGGTTGTTTGGTTGATATACCTAATGATTTTAATGGTACTGGAACATCAAAATATAATTCAGGAGTCTACTTACTGTGTACATTAAAATCAAATGGTCAGGTTAAACTTGAAAACGCAGAAAGGAAAGAATGTCCTACTAGTGCAAAGAATTTGGCAATGGCTGGATTTAAAAAATTAAAAGACTAATTTGACTTTAATAATAAAATAATTACATGGAGTATATGAGCTATCATATACTCCATATTACTAAACAAGGTAGTTATATATCTATTGATAAAGGGCTTTTATTTTGTGAAATAAAGGCAACGGGCGAATGTTATAAAATTGCTATTGATGATATCAAAGCAGTTGTTATTTGTACTCCTGCAGTTTCTTTTTCAAATAACGCAATAGCAACTCTTTTAAAAAATAACGTTGTAATTCAACATTGTGATAGAAATTTTCAGCCCATAGGCTGGAGTACACCACTAGCCAGAATTGTTAAAACAAAAGTTTTTAATAATCAAATAAAACAAAATGAAAAATTTGAAATTGAACTATGGAAAAAGATAGTTAAACAAAAAGCACTTAATCAAGCTAAAGTTCTTGATTTAATAGGTTGTGATACGCATAACCTTTATAATTTAATAAATAAACCATTAATGAATGAAGCAAACATTGCTAAACAATATTGGCGAGATTACTTTTTTTATCTAAGTGAACCTATGAAAAGGGAACACCAAAACGCACAAACTTTTGAAAATGCTTGTTTAAACTATGGTTATGCAATATTAAAAACAATAATTTATCGTTCTATTTTAATACATGGTTTGCTACCAAACTTAGGAATTCATCATAAAGGGAATTACAAAACAACGCCACTAGTTTATGATTTAACTGAACCCTTTAGAGCTTTTATTGATTATTATTTGTATAAATTTTCTCAAAACTATCCTGATGAATTTGAAAGTGAAGAAATCCAAGAGTGGATTAAATTTATTCCTAATTGTTTAAAAGATTATAGAATTGAATATAAAGAACATAGCTACAAAATAGTAGATATCATTGATATTTATATTGAAGAAATTGCAAGTGCATTTTTGAACTTTGATTGTTCAACAACATTTTTACCGAAAATTGAGGAACAATATTTATATAAAGATACACACAAGAATAGAGAATATGAAGAGTAAATACAGAATGGGTTGGCTATTTGTTTGTTTTGATTTGCCAGTAGTTGAAGATGAAGAACGAAAGCAAGCAAATAATTTTAGAAAAGATTTATTAAAACTTGGCTATTTTATGCTTCAAAATTCAATATATGTGCGTTCGTGTGTTGCTTATGATAGAACAGAGCAATATATCAAACTAATAAAAAAATTAGCTCCAGATACAGGACAAATAAATATTTTTTACCTTACAGATAAACAATGGACAAACTCAATCTGCATTGAAAAAACAAATTATAACGCTTCAAAATATAAAAAGAAAATAGGTGAAAACACAGAAAAACAAATGACATTCTGGTAGTTTTGTGCTACTATTATAAATGTCATCGAGTTTTAGAAGGTTTGGAGAATGAGGCATTGCGTGTATTTACCATACAGAGGGAACGACTATTCTCCTGTCAATTATGATTGGTCTCTTAGCTTGAAGTATGTTACTTCTTTATTATATATCTCTTTCGGTATTTTGTATATCCTATTATAACATATTTGAAACTAAGAGAAAATCAAAACACAGATGTTAGAGGAAACGACAGAAAGCATTATAACATATTTGAAACTAAGAGAAAATCAAAACAGAATATGCAAAGATTATTTCACAAAAAAAATTATAACATATTTGAAACTAAGAGAAAATCAAAACATATTGGATATTGTAAATCAGAATAAAAATATTATAACATATTTGAAACTAAGAGAAAATCAAAACAAAGCACTTTACAAGGTAGATTTCGATGATATTATAACATATTTGAAACTAAGAGAAAATCAAAACATGAACGATTTAATGATTTATATGCTGAATATTATAACATATTTGAAACTAAGAGAAAATCAAAACTTGGAGATTTTGGCAAATTAAGAAAATTGGATTATAACATATTTGAAACTAAGAGAAAATCAAAACCAAGTTAACTTGCAATTGATTTTGATTATTATTATAACATATTTGAAACTAAGAGAAAATCAAAACAAAATCAGATAAAAATACTTTAGATTGAAGATTATAACATATTTGAAACTAAGAGAAAATCAAAACAACCATTTTATATTCTCCTTTCCGGAATCTATTATAACATATTTGAAACTAAGAGAAAATCAAAACGTTAACCCTTGATTTTGTATAAAGAATTTATTATAACATATTTGAAACTAAGAGAAAATCAAAACGTTGAAAGAACTCTTGTAAAGGTCAAAAAGATTATAACATATTTGAAACTAAGAGAAAATCAAAACCCTTTTGCATCAACAACTTTAGCAAGTTTAATTATAACATATTTGAAACTAAGAGAAAATCAAAACTAAGCTAACATTTAAGATTTCATCTCTAGGATTATAACATATTTGAAACTAAGAGAAAATCAAAACATAAGTTAATTATAGCACTAGTTTAGTTTTATTATAACATATTTGAAACTAAGAGAAAATCAAAACGAAAACAAGCGGTTAGAACAGCTGGAGAAATTATAACATATTTGAAACTAAGAGAAAATCAAAACAGCTTAGCATTGGAGTAGATATGCAAGTAAATTATAACATATTTGAAACTAAGAGAAAATCAAAACAAGCCAATTATCGTACTCTTTTGGCTGAAAATTATAACATATTTGAAACTAAGAGAAAATCAAAACCAGTATCATGATATTGTCGGCTTGCTTTAAATTATAACATATTTGAAACTAAGAGAAAATCAAAACCACCTTGTTGTAAAGATATGCGTCTTTTTTATTATAACATATTTGAAACTAAGAGAAAATCAAAACAGCTTGTCAAGTCCATAATTACATAGAAAAATTATAACATATTTGAAACTAAGAGAAAATCAAAACGAAATCATCAGAGCAAAGGAAAAAGACATTATTATAACATATTTGAAACTAAGAGAAAATCAAAACAATAATTCCAAGTGTGCTAATACTCTTGTTATTATAACATATTTGAAACTAAGAGAAAATCAAAACTATCATCGCTTACACTCCGTTAATAGCCATATTATAACATATTTGAAACTAAGAGAAAATCAAAACTAAATTTCGTAGATGCTACAACTTTTACAAATTATAACATATTTGAAACTAAGAGAGAATCAAAACTTGCATATTTTATAACTTATCTATTATATTTAATATTGACAGATATAACGTATATGTTATAATATAATTGCAACAATATAACAGATAGATTATAATGGATAATAAAAAAATATTAAGGCGTTCTTACCAAAAAAAATTTGATACTTTGAAAAAAGTTGTTATTGAAAGACCTCCTCAAGGGTGGTTAAAAACAATTCGTGAATTTCTTGGTATGACAACAACACAATTAGCAAAAAAACTTGAAATATCTCAACCAAGAATTATTGCGCTTGAAAAAAATGAATGTAATATCAAAATTTCTACAATGGAAAGAATTGCAGATGCTTTAAATTGTGATTTTTTCTATACCTTTATTCCAAGAGCAAATATTGACGACATAATTTATAATCAAGCAAAGAAAAAAGCTCAAAAAATCTTGGAAAAAGTGAACAAAAATATGAGTTTAGAAAACCAATTAGTTAATACTGATGAATTACTGAATGATATTATAAAAGAATTATTGAATGGTAATATTACTAGAATTTGGGATGAAAACGACTAAAAATTTATGAATATTTTTGAAACTGATGACAATTCAACACCACTTACGGAAGAAGAAAAACAACAATTAAGAACAAAGTGGGTGACAACAAGAGCAGAACTTAATGAGCTTGAAACAAAAGGGATTGCAGATGCTGAGCTTTGGCTTCTGAAAAACAAAAAAGATATTATAAGTGAAAGTTTTATTAAAACATTACATAAAAAAATGTTCGGCGATATCTGGAAATGGGCTGGAACATATAGAATAAGCGAAAGAAATATAGGCGTTGCACCATATGAAATTCAACCAAAGCTAAGAATATTGATTGACGATGTAAAGTTTTGGTTAGAATATAAAACTTATTCAGAAAAAGAAATTGCAATAAGATTTCATCATAGACTTGTACAAATACATCCTTTCCCAAATGGCAACGGTAGAATTTCTCGATTAATGGCAGATTTATTAATGAAAAAACAGGGTTTCTCTGCTTTAAATTGGGGTTCTGGGAATTTAACCCAAATTTCAGAATTAAGAAAAAAATATATCACTGCACTACAAAACGCAGACAGGGGAGACTATAGTCTTTTACTGGAATTTGTCAAATAATAATCTGCAAGTATATTTTTAAATTTTATGAGGATAGTCGTCTTTAAATTCCCAACCATCCATCATAAGCAATTTCGAACAAGTATCTGGGCTTGATTTACAAGCATTCTTTGCTTGTGCTCTATTTTTACCAGATTGCCAAGGATACGCAATTAAAACACCAGGTTGTGCATCAATCAAATTTCTATCAATTGATGAAGGACAATAAGTGTATCTAAATATATCTCTTCCAGAAACATTTGGACGTTTGTTACCATTTGCATCAAAAAAGAAATGCAAACATTGTTCTTTAGTCAAATAGAAACTTGTTCCATCATTTAAATAAATTGTGTATTTGCCATTTACAACACCTTTTTTTGCAGCTGAAACATTCGGCAACAAGTATGTTTTAGCAAACGCTTCTGTCGTTTTTGTAGAAGTATCATAATTTTTACTTGCATCCTCACACCAAATATCCCAGCTATCACCAAGTGCATACGCTCTTGTTTGAGCTTGAGTTAAAGTTGCATAGAACTTTTTTAATCTTCCAGAATATTCTGTTTTCTTTGTTCCAGCTGTAATACTTGGAACTGTCATTGCTGCAATCACGCCAATAATAACAAGGGTAATTAAAACTTCAGCAAGAGTAAATGCGCGTAATTTCATATTGTTAAAACCTAAATTTCAAGTAATTTACAAGAAATATAACAAATTTTAGGCTTTTGTTCAACAGGGTCAAATTCAAAGAAGAAAAAATCAATAATAATTATCAATTTTAGTTTTTTATAGTTTACAGGCATGCAATTTTATTGTAAAATGTAATTGATACAAACGAGAGATTTGGGATAGTAAGCAGTTTTAAAACGGCATATTT
>CAZNLZ010000107.1:0-5843 GCA_964574225.1 uncultured Muribaculaceae bacterium
GTTCCTTGCTTTTCAAGTTTATCTAGAATTTCTTTTGTAAAGTGTAAGCCTGCAGTTGGAGCGGCAACTGCACCTTCTTTTTGTGCAAAAACAGTTTGATATCTGTCAAAATCTAATGCTTTATATTCTTCGCTTGTCATTTTTCTTTCGATATATGGTGGAAGCGGAATATTTCCTACTTTATCTAAAATTTCAAAAATATTGCCTTCATAAAGAAGTTTTATTTGCCATTTATCATTATCTTTTCTCAAAACTTCAATAGAAAGTTCTTCTGATACTTTTAATATCATTCCTTCTTTTACCCTTTTAGAAGGTTTGATAAGTGAAACCCATACATCTTTTTCTATTTCACGAACAAGGAAAATTTCTATCAGTGCGCCTGTATCTTTTGTAGCGTACAATCTTGCAGGAATAACTTTTGTATTATTTAAAACAAGCAAATCATTTTCGCCTAGAAAGTCTGTGATGTCACAAAAATGTTTGTGAATAAAATCTTTTTTTATGCGGTCAAGTACCAGCATTTTAGATAAATCTCTTTTTTGTGCTGGTACTTGCGCAATTAATTCTTCTGGTAAATTGTAATTAAATTCTTCAAGTAACATTATTTTTTGTCATTCTCAATTGTTTTAGTTTCAATTGCATTTATTGTTTTTGCGTTAGATAAATCTTTTGAGTTAATGCCTTTTTTTTGTTTCTCGTCCGCTTCTAATTGTTCATTAATAAGAATAGTTTGAACGATTTGAATAATATTGCTTACAACTAAGTATAAAAGTACACCAGCTGGGATTGGAGCAATAACGAACATGAAGATAATCATAATTGGCATCATTGTTCCCATCATTTTTTGCATTTGAGCTTGCATTGGGTCTTGTGGTGTATTTTTATTAGTAGCCATCATTACTTTTTGAGTAAGAATCATAGTTCCTGCAAATAACAAGATTAAGATTAATACATCAATGTGGAATTGACCTTGTGGGGCTGTTGTTGGCATTGAAGCGGCCATAATTCCGTCACGTTTTTCAAAAGTAACAGTTTCAACTTCTCTTGTTTTTACATTTTGAACATCAACTTTTGCAGAAGTAACTTTTTCTAATTGGCTATATTTTAAATTAAAGTTATCTAAATCAATTTTTAAATCAATAGATTCGTTTGGAACAATAGCTCCTTGAACTTTGATTGGCTCTTTACCTGTGATTTTAACATTTTCGATTGTTTCATCACCCATTGATACAACAACTTTTTTATAAACTGTAAATTTATCGCCACCTTCTACGCTAAATACGTTATCGTACGAAATTCCAGCATTGCCTCTTAATGTTGTATCTAATCTTTTAATGAATAAGAAAGGTGAATTACCAGCTTCTTGAATAAATTGAGGGCTGATTAATGCTGTATAAAGTAAAATGAAAATTGGCATTTGGATTAACAAAGGAAGACATCCAGCCATAGGGTTGAATTTGTTTTCTTTATAGAACTCCATCATTTTCATTTGCATTGTTTGAGGGTCGTTCTTATATCTATCTTGTAGAGCTTTGATTTTTGGTTGAAGTATTTGCATTACTCTCATAGAACGTTGTTGAGATACGCCTAAAGGCCATAATGCTGCTCTAACTATAATTGTTAATGCGATAATTGCTAAACCATAACTACCTGTTAGTCCATTTAAGAATTTTAAAAATTCTACGGTCATTCCTGTGAAATCCACTTTATAATTTCTCCCTTCTTAAGCGTTAATTAATTCTTCGGCTTTCTCTTCTTCATCTGTTTTTTTGTTATTATCGTCAACTAAGTTATTTGTAACCTTAGCTGTTCCGTGTTTTGTTTTGCCCCATTCCATATTATTTTTCATAAATATAATTTTGAAAACGATAAATACGGCAATCGGGAACCATAAAACCACTATGTAAAGTGAAGTTGCTACTGATTGTATTAAATTTTCCATTGGTTTAAGTTTTACGTATTTTCTTAAACTATAGAATAGTGCAACTATAAAGAACCCACACATCGCAAGTGCTAGTGCTGCTGATGATAAAATCCAGTTTGGGTCATCTTTTATAAATCTGTATGATTGGAATGCAATTTCAGATACCATCCATACAGGTAAAATAAATTCTGTAATATAAGCAGTCATATCTAAACTTACACGAAGTGACATGTCTTTAGACGTTAAAACGTCTGAAAAATGTTCAAGATATCTTCTTATACTTCCTTCAATCCATCTTCTTCTTTGTTTTACAAGAGGAATATATGAAGGAACACCTTCTTCGTAAACACAAACTTCTGGGCAGAAACGAACGTCCCATCCTTTGATTTGCATTCTTGTTGATAGGTCTAAGTCATCTGTAATTGTATAAATATTCCAGCCCCCAACATCTTCAAGAGCTTTCCTTTTAATAAGCTCGCCATTACCTCTTAATTCAACAGCACCTTTAACGGCATCTCTACCCACTTGGAAGTGAGTATCTATTGCCATTTCGTTATCTTGGCAACGAGTTAAGAAGTTTTGTTCTCTGTTGATAATAACTTTTCTTGCTTGAACTGCACCAACTTGTTCTGGTTCAAGTGCTGGAATAAGTTCTTTTAGAAAATCTGGCTTTACTCTTGCATCTGCGTCAAAAACTAAAATAGCGTCACCTTTTGCAATTTTTAAGGCATCATTTAAAACCGCAGATTTACCAGGGAATGCTTCTTTAGTTCTTGAAAAATATTTTAATTTTGGATATCTTGTACAGATTTCTTCAAGAACTTGAGCTGTATTATCTTCGCTTCTATCGTCAATTACTATAATTTCATATTTTGGATATTCGATTTTTGAAATATTTTCGATTGTTTTTTCAATAACTTCTGCTTCGTTGTGTGCAGGAATCATGATACTTACATAAGGAGTATAATTATAATTTTTTTCAACAGGGTTTTTTCTTTGCTTTCTTACTCTATGCTTAAACGCTATTTGCATGTACGCAGTATAAATTGTCATAAATGATAATATCGTTATAAGCGCACAAGGCGTATTCATGTGGTTTTGGAAGAAATACAAAAGCACCAACATTGATGATATTATGGATAAAAGTACTATTCTTTCCTTCATTAAATTATCCCATATTCTCTCTAATCTAGTTTCGCAATTATATGCTTCTAACATTTTACCAAAAACATACTGGCTTTTTTACATAATATTACTTTTCGTTACTAACTGATAAGATGTATGGAAAAATTAAATCGCATGTTATAATTCAACTTATGTTTAAGACCGCTTATCACATACTAAGAAATAACATGATTTTTATACAGCCTTTACTTCTGTATATGCTGTTGGTAATGAGTGCGGCTATATTTATTTCTGGTAGAACAATTCCAAATGCGACAAGGATTAATCTACTTGTTTGCTTTGTCCTTTTGACAATTGCATTTTTGACTGGTTGGTTTCACGTTAATAAGTTGGGCGTTAAAAAGTACAATCTTGATGATACACAAGAAGTTATAACTCAAAAAACAATTGAAAGTATTAAACAGTTTTTTACTGGCATTGGCGAAAAATTTCTAAAAATCCTTTTTGGCTCTATTTTGTTTGTAGCTATTTATGCCGGAATTAGTTTCTGTGTTACTAAATTGTGTCTAATGGTTTTGGGTAATCCGACAATTATTATGGATTTTCAAAATATTGCAAAAATGCAAACGAAAGAGGAAATTACTGCTTATTTAAGTAGTGTTTCACTTCAAGACCAAATAAACTTTGTTAATTGGTTCTTTGCTGCAATTGTTACAAGTTCTGTTTTGAATTATTTTGGTATTTTGTATTTTTCTGTAATGAGTTTCGAAGATAAAAATGCAATAGTTTCTTTATGGAAAAGTATTTTGTTCTTTTTTAAAAATATTTTTTCTAACATTGCTATTATTCTAGTTATGTTTTTCTTATATTTTCTTTTGAATTTACTATCTTTGCTTTTAGGTACAAATTCTTTTTCTTTTGCAATTTTGATAATTATGTTTACCTTATATTTGAATTATTACGTTCTTTTGGTAATGTGGTTCTATAATGAGCAAACAAAAAATAATAGCGATAACAGGTCCGAGTAGTTCTGGCAAAACAGCATTAGCTGTTGAGCTTGCAAAAGAATTAAATGGCGAAATAATTTCAGTTGATTCAAGACAAATTTATAAAGGTCTTGATATTGGTAGTGCAAAACCTACAATGGAAGAACGTCAAGGAATTCCTCATTATTTAATGGATATAATTGAAGTTACACAGCCCTATAGTGTAGCGGATTTCTGTGATTGCGCAAATGAATTAATTTTAGAAATTTCATCTCGTGGTAAAGTACCTATTTTGGCAGGTGGAACTGGCTTATATTTTAGAACACTATTACAGGATTTTGATTTGCCAAGAGTTGCTCCAAATGAAGAATTAAGAGCAGAATTGGATAAAAAAGATACTAAAGATCTTTATAATATGCTTCTTGAAAAAGATTATGATATTGCACAAAAAATTCATTTTAATAATAAAGTGAAAATTGTACGTGCACTTGAGGTATGTATTTCACTTGGAATACCAATGAGTAAAGCTCAAAAGAAAAAAGAAGCGCCATATGATACATTATGGTTTGGATTAAATACGGAAGATAGAGAATATCTGTATGAAAGAATAAATAAACGTGTTGATATAATGCTTTCTCAAGGATTAGAAGAAGAAGCAAAAGCGTTATTTGAAAAATATGGTGAAAATAATATTTTGCTAAATACAATTGGTTATCAAGAATTTTATCCATATTTTAAGGGTGAAGTTGAATTTGATAGTGCAATTGAGCTTTTAAAACAAAACACAAGAAGATATGCAAAACGCCAAATAAGTTGGTTTAACGCAAATAAAGATATTAATTGGTTTGATATTAAGACTACATCTAAAGATGAGATTGTTAACAAAATAATTAATATTTGTAACGATAAAAAATTATAGATAACAAAATATATTTTTATAGGCTTTAATTCAGTATCAGACAAAACGGAATTAATATGGACAATAAAGTTGGATATCAGCCTATAAGACCAATGAACAAACACGTAAAAGCTGCATGCAGAGGTGCTGCATTAACAGCAGGTTGCTTGTCTGCTTCAACCGCTTTATCTTGGGCAACAGATTCTGTTTGTATGAATGGTGTAGTAAAAAAATTGGGTGGCAAATCTAAATATGTAAAAGTATTTGGACGTAATTTATTACTTGCATCATTGGCTGGTGCTGCTGCAAGCGCATTAATGAGCATTGTAGCTAACAATGTTCAGCCTAAAAAACCACCTAGAGCAGTAAACTAATTCTTCTTCTCATATAATATAAAAAAATAAGCCCCTCTTTGTTTTGGAAGGGCTTAAATCTTTTTACATTCTTTATTGTTCGGGATTAGAGAAATTGTTTGTTATTGTATAAATATAATCAATAATTTGTGAAAAATAATCTAAAGAAGATGCACCATTGATAATGATATCAGATGCATCTTTTTTAGGTAGTATGTATTTTTTAGAAGCTTCTCTCACATACGCTAGTTGTTTACGAGCGTTTTCCTCATTTTGATTACGTGATGTTTGAGCTCTATATAAAAACCATTTTTCTTGTATTTCTGGTTTTACGTCAACGTACAATTTAACGTCAAATAAATCTGCAACTTTGCCATGCATTGTTGCCATACCTTCAACTACAATAACTTTTTTCGCTTTCTTTGGAATTGCATTTGGTACAACCACGCCAGTTCCATTAACAAGATATTCAGGAATCCTTACGTCTTCACCTTTTGAAAGCTTTTCTAAATCGATAAATAATTGTTCCAAATTAAAATTATCTGGGGAATCAACGT
>CAZNLZ010000108.1:0-5812 GCA_964574225.1 uncultured Muribaculaceae bacterium
TAGTTTATATTCAATTGGATTAGTTATGTCAAAAGTCAAAATTTTAGATTGTACTCTTAGGGATGGTGGTTATGTTAATAACTGGAATTTTGGCTGTGCAAATATTTCTAAAATTATTTCGAATTTGGTTCGTGCAAATATTGATTATATTGAATGTGGGTTTATTAAGTCTGATGAATACTTAAAAGATAAAACTTTTTTTAATTCGTTTAATCAAATTGGTTCTTCTACTATTCTTGAAACTCAAAAAACTATGTTTTGTTTGATGATAAATTATGGTGAAGTTCCAGTTGAATTTGTTCCAAACATATCTTGTGAAAATTTAATTATTAGAGTTGTTTTTAAAAAAGATAAAAGATTAGAAGCAATTGAATATTCTAAAAAATTAATGGACAAAGGTTATAAAATAGCTTTTAATCCAATGAATACAATTGGTTATACAACTGAAGAATTATTTGAACTTATTAAATCTGTTAATAACTTAAATCCATATATATTTACGATTGTTGATACAAATGGTGAAATGAAAAAAAATGATGTTTTATCAATGTTTTATTTATTAGATAAGAATTTGAATTCTAGAATAAAACTCGGTTTTCATTCTCATAATAATTTAAAACTTTCTTTTTCAAATGCGATTGCTATATTAGAACAAAATACAGATCGTGAATTGATTATTGATTCTAGTGTGTTAGGTATTGGTCGTGGCGCTGGCAATTTATGTACAGAAGTATTAGCTCAGTATCTTAATGACTATTATAAAGGTGAATATAATTTGTTCCCTATTTTAGAATTGGTTGATGAGTGTATAAATCCTATTTTTAAAGCGAAACCTTGGGGTGCTTCTGTTCATTATTATTTATCTGCTTCTAATTCCTGCCATCCTAATTATGCGTTGTTTTTATTAGATAAAAAAGAAATGTCGGTTGATGTTATAAACAAAATTTTAAATAAAATACCAGTTGATAAAAAATCTTATTATGATGATTCTTTAATTGAAAATCTGTATAATATAGTTGTTAAAGAAGGTTAGGGTATGTTGCAAACAGAAAAAATTAAGATTACTCCAAATCCAAAGCAAATGGAGTGTATAAATACAATAGATGGTCCTGTTATGGTATTGGCTGGTCCTGGAACTGGTAAAACTTTTACAATTATTCAGCGTATTAAGTATATGCTTTCTTCTGGTATTTCACCATCTAGTATTCTTTGTTTGACATATTCAGAAGCTGCTGCAAATGAGATGAAGGGTCGTCTTGTTAATGAAATAGGCACGATTGCCGCAGCTGTTACTGTTAATACTTATCACGCATTTTGTAATGAAGTTATAAGACAATTTCCTAACGATTTTGAACTATTAGAAGGTGTTTCTCTAGCTGATGAAATCACTAAACGAAACCTTATGGCAAAAGTATTAGATGAGATTAAGCCTAATGCTTATCGTACAAAATGGGGTGATTATTTATATTACATTCCTGAACTTTTGTCTTCTGTTAATGATATAAAATCAAGTCGAATTTCCAAAGAAGAATATTTTAATAATTTAAACACCCATCCAATGTGGCAAGGAAAACTAGATGATTTAATGGCTGAATATGCCGAGCGTGAACAAAAAGGAAAACTTGTTAAAACATTTTTAAATTCACTAGAAACTCACAAGAAAAAAATGGAAAAAGCAAGTGAGGCTTGGACTATATTTGAGGCTTATGATATTGCTTTAAAGAAAAATAATTTTATTGATTTTAACGATATGATTAACCTTGTTTTGAATGCGTTTGAAACTAATGATGAGCTTTTAAAGAAGGTTAGTTCTTCTTTTAAATATTTTTTAGTTGATGAGTATCAAGATACTAATTATTCTCAAAACAAAATTGTTTTTGATTTGGCACGTGGCGCAAATAGTGACAATATATTTGTTGTTGGTGATGATGACCAAATTATATATGAGTTTCAAGGCGCAAAAACTGATACTTTGGAAAAATTTTTAAAATTGTATCCTGATACAAAGGTTATTTGTTTAAATGAGAATAATCGTTCTACTCAAAATATTTTAGATTTTAGTTATAGCATTATTTCTCAAGATAAATCACGTTTGGAATTTAATGAACAATTTAAAAATCATAACATTGATAAAAAATTAATTGCTAAAAATCAAAAGATTACTCCATTAAATCAGAAAATTCAAATGCATGGTTTTGCTGATAATAAGCAAGAAAATAATTTTATTGTTGAAAATATTGAATCACTTATTAAATCAGATAAATTGCCATTAAATAAAGATAACGAAAAAGATTTATCTAAAATTGCAATTTTGACAAGAGAAAATGGTGAACTTTCAAATTTCGCTTCACTTCTTGAAGCAAGAAATATTCAATATCAAATAAAAGAATCAAAGTGTATATTTGATATTAAATCTTCTTTAGTTATTTATTTCTACTTAAAAGCATTGATTAATCATCAATTCTTTGGCGATAAATTATTTGGTCTTTTACTTTCTGAACCATTTTCTTTTGAAAATGAGGACTATTCTTATTTGCTTACACAAAACCGTATAAATCATAATGATTTGATTACTAATATTAAAGAAGCAATTTATAATAATTATCAGTGGAAAAATCCAGTTAAAGTTAAAGGTTTTATCCAAACTTTTGATTACTTGTTAGATATGAAATCATCTTTAAATATTAAAGATTTGATTGTTGAAGTTGTTAATAGAACAGGAATTTTAGAATTTTTTGTTCAAAGTGATATTAATAAAAGTGATAATGTTTTTGCAATTAAAAAAATCATTGATGAAGCTCAGTCATATATGTATTTAAATAGAGGTTGTTGGCTTGGTGATTTTCTTAATCATTTAGATACTGCGTTTGAAAGTAATATTCCAATTGTAATTGATAAAGAAGACTATACACAAAATGCTGTTCAACTAGTTACTTTACATGGTTCTAAGGGGCGTGAGTTTGATTTTGTATTCATGCCAAATCTAATATCTAAAAAATGGGAAGGAAAACGTGTAAATAATGGAATGTCACTTCCTATTGATAAAGATGAAAATACTATTGATGAAGAACAAGCTAGATATTCTGAACAATTAAGATTATTGTTTGTTGGTGTTACTAGGGCAAAATATTCTTTGATGATGTCTTATTCGAATTCTATTGATGCTAGACCACAAGAATTAACATCGTATTTATCTTTGCCAATTAAAAACGAAGAACTTATTGAAACCTTTAACCATACATTGGAGAAAGATGAATATCTGAATGAAATTTCAATAATGATGAAAAAACAACCTTTTGATTATTCTTCAGCTTTCACAGATGAATTAAGAGCAAGGCTTGAAAAGTTTACGTTGAGTCCTAGCACATTGAATGCATATTTGTCTTGTCCAAGAGCGTTTTTATACTCAAATGTTTTATCTATCCCAATACTTGATAAAGATAGTGCTAATGCTCATTTTGGTAGTGCAATACATAGAACATTGCAATGGGCTGTTAATTATGCTCAACAAAATGATAGGTATCCCGATAAAACCATGTTGGTTTCAGCATTTGCCAAAAATTTAGCTTGCGAAAAATTTGACTCGCAGCAAACTCGTGATGACTATATGAATCGAGGTATTAAGTGTTTTGATAAATATTATAAGCAACTTTTAGAGACACCATATAATAGAATTTTTGCAACTGAGTATTCTTTTAATTTCATACCGTTTCAAGATAATTTCTTAAAAGGGTTTATTGATAGAATTGAAAAAAATGATAATGGTGATGTTGAAGTTTATGACTATAAAACTGGTAGTGCTAAGGCAAAATCACAAATTGCAGATGGGAAAAATTATGAGCATTATCTAAATCAATTGCGATTTTATAAATATGCTTATGAAATTCAAAACCCAAATTCTAAAGTTTCTAAAGCAGGTTTGATATTTGTTGAAGAACCTGATTCTAATTTCTATGTTGAATTGACGGATGAAGATAATGAAATTATTAAAGAGAAAATTGAATATGCATATAAAAATATTTCAGAACTCAATTTTAATCCGCCAAAATTAGAGGATAGAAAGTGTGAATATTGTGATTATAAGCATTTATGCAAATTAAATGAATTATAAGCACTGAAAATAGAGAGTTTTCTCGTTAAAATATTAAATATTATAAAGAATATACTACGAAACTAGCAAAAATATTTTGTTTGGGTTATTATATCCTTTGTCGTCTTTTTTTGTGTTAAGGAGAGTAAAATGAATATTACGAGTATTGGACATGTGTTTGGCGTGTCAAAATTAGGGGTTGTGTCTAAGAATATTTCGATTCCTATGTTGCATACTGCGCAAGCAGATAGTGTTAGTTTTACTGGTTATAAGAGAGTTCCAGTAAAAAAAGATGCAGAAACAATTTATAAAGCTGCTGATAGTTTAAGTACTTCTACATCAGGTCACAGAGCTATTTATGGTTCTGAACTTTTTGATAAAGAATTGATGCAAGTATTTTCAGTAGGTATTGCTCAGTATGCTCAAGAAGAAGCTGCAAAAAAAGGAAGAAAAGATGCATATGTTATGCTTGGCGGTGATACAAGACAAGCAACAAGAGAGTCTCTTCCTATAATTGAAGAAACTTTGAAAAAATCTGGAGTAAATGTTTTCAAAATTGATGAACCAGTTGCTACTCCGATTTTAGCTGCTATGGCAGAAGAACTTGCTGATGAAGTTGATATTTCAATTCTTATGACAGCAAGCCACAATCCTTGGGAATATGGTGGTTTTAACTTAGTAACTTCTGATGGTGCAATTGCTCCTGCTGATGTTACTCAAAAAGTTGCATCAAAAATTAAAGGTGTTGCAGATAAGGGTTTTTATTATTTAAGTGATAAAGATAATACAACTCAGTCTCGTGATATCTATCCATTTGGTTTATATAATGATATGATTTCTAATTCTAATCTGATAGATTTTGATAATCTTAGAGATTCTGGAATTAAAATTTATTATGATGCATTAGGTGGTACTGGTGATTATTCTGTTCCAAAGTTAATGAAAGAACATGATGTTCCTATAACTACAATTTCAAATGTTGGAAGAAAATTGGAAGGTCCAGACCCAAATGCAGCAAATTTATCATTATTAGCTAAAAAAGTTGTTTCTGATCCTTCTGAATTAAAAATTGGTTTAGCAAATGATGGTGACTCTGATAGATTTGGTGTTATTGATTCTGATGGTAGATTTTTAACTCCTAATGAGGTTATTTTCTTAACAGCGTATCACTTGCACAATAATAAAGGAAAAGAAGGTTCAATTTTAAGAAGCCAAGTTACTACATCTATGGTTGATGAGTACGCAAAAGCATATGACATTCCTACAGTAATTACTCCTGTTGGTTTTAAATTCTTAGCAGAAGACATTATTGCGGGTAGAGAAGAAGGTGAAGATATTATTGTTGCTGGTGAAGAATCTGGTGGTTTAACTGTTGCTGGTCATATTCCAGAAAAAGACGGTATTATGGCAATCTTGTTAATGGCTGATTTAATGGCTCATGAAAAGAAACCTTTAGGTCAAATTCTTGATGATGTTAAAGCTGACTTGGATTTACACTTTGACTCATTCACTATTGCAACAAAATTTGATAGTGATGAGAAAAAAGATGCAGTAATGGCAAAAATGGAAAAAGTTTATCAAGATGCTATTAATGGCGTAAATGATGAATTTATTCCTGGCTTCTATGTAGATGTTGATACAACAAAAGCACATAGAGAAAAGATGATTGAATATAAAGGTAATTCGGATGGTGTTAAACTGTATTTTACTAATGGGTCTCAA
>CAZNLZ010000109.1:0-5787 GCA_964574225.1 uncultured Muribaculaceae bacterium
CTAAAAAGTTTTTTCTTTTCATTTAGTTTCAACCTTTTCTATTTCATTTAACATCTCTTGAGCGTCTTCGTGCTCTGGGAATTTATTTAAAATATTATTCAAATGTTGTTTCGCTGTTTTTAAATCACCTTTTTTTAACATACATTTTGCAAGTCCCATTTGAATAGTAAAATTATTTGGCAAGCTTAGATTTACTAAGTTTAATAATACATATGCTTCGTTATACTGTTCGACTTCTATATATACTTGAGCAAGAAGATTAGCGATTTCTGTATTTGGCGCAATTGCATATGCATCTTCTAAAAGTTGTTTTGCATTATTGAAGTTCTTTTCAAAATAATATATTTGTCCTAAATGAAAAAGTGCTTTGATATTTTGTGGTTCAATTTCTATTGCGCGAAGAAGAAGTTTTTTTGCTTTTGAAACCATATTCATTGCCATATAGTTAACAGCTGTAGAAATTAACATAAACACTGGGATTTCTTCTTTATGCATTAATTTTAAATAGTATTTTTTTGCTTCTTCAAAATTTGACATTAAATAATGATAATTTGCATACTCAAATAGTACAAATTCACTTTCTGGATCGATTTTTAATGCTTTTTTGAAATATTCCTCTGCTCTATCAAAGAATTTTCTTGATAGGTAGATTATAGCTAAGTCCTTGTATGGAAGAACATAATCTGGATTGTCTTCGATTATTTTTTTGAAAATTTCTTCTGCTTTATCTGTATCATTTGATTTCGCGCAAAGTACAGCATATTCATAAAGAATTTCTTTAGTCATTAATCCTGAACTTATTAAATCACCGTATAAAATTTTTGCAGCATCAACCATTCCTCGTCGAGAATATATAGATGCCAAATGTATCTTTAATTGAACTGAATTTAGGTTGAAAGTTAATATTGTTTCAATTAAAGTACTTGCTTTTTCTAATTCTCCCATTCCATCGTATGCGCAGGCAAGATTGTATTTGTAGCTTTCTTTATCAGGATCACTTTCTAGAAGTTCTTCAAATAATTTGGCTGCTGCTTCAAAATTATTTGATTTCATTGCTGCAATTGCGCAGTGATTTACGTAATTTGGTTTTCTATCGTGTTCTATTACTTTTGACAAATATTGAAAAGCTTCTTCAAATCTTTCTATAGTAAAATAACTCATTGCTAGGTTGTATAATAATGTTTGATCATTTTTATCAATAGTTAAAGCTTTTTCATAGTACTGAAGTGCAGATGAAATATCACCTTTTGCAAAATATACAACACCAATTTTGTTGTAGTATTTTGTTTCATTTGGTCTAAGTTGTAGCGCATGTCCTAAATATGAAATAGCCATTTCGTGTTTTTTTAGTTCCAAAGAGGCAGTTGCCATAATGTCGTAAACTTGTGGGTCTTCGTCATCTAAATATGTCATTTTTTCTGAATAAGAAAGAACTTCTTCAAATTTGCCTTGTTTCATTAAACAAACACAAAGACTTTTATAAGCATTTAAGTACTCGTCTCTTAGTTCAATAACTTTTCTTAAAAGTTCTTCTGCTTCTTTTATTCTATTTTGAGCTATATAAATTGTTGAAAGATAGTACAAAGACAGCGTATCTTCAACATTTTGTTCTTTTAAATATTCAAAAGATGTTGCTGCTTCATGAAAACACCCCAGGTTAATATTGCATAGCCCTAAATATTTCTGAACTTCTATGTCCTTTTGTTCTTCCTCGCTTGCTTCAAGTATTAGTTCTTTTGCTTGAGTGTATTCTTTCTTTTCTATAAGTTCAACTATCTTTTGTAAATCCATTGTCTTCATCCTAGTATCTATACTATAAATTATAGCAAAATCAGTACAAAGAACAACTCACAGATTGAAAAAAAAGCAGATTTATGTTCTAATGAATAAGATTATGTAGGTTAAAGGGAGATACACTATGGCGGAAAGAACATTTATAGCAATTAAACCTGACGGCGTTAAAAGAAACTTAATCGGTAAAATCATTACTAGATTTGAAGAAAAGGGTTATAAAATTGTTGGTTTAAAGCTTCTTCTTCCAACATTAGAAATGGCAGAAAAACATTATGCAGAGCATGTAGGAAAACCATTTTATCCTCGTTTAATCGAATATATTACTTCTGGACCTATCGTAGCAATGGTTGTTGAAGGTGTTAATGTTATTGCTGAAGCAAGAAAAATGATGGGTAAAACAAAACCAGAAGAAGCAGAAGTTGGCACAATTAGATTTGATTATGCACTTTGCCAAGAATATAATATAATTCACGGTTCTGATAGTGCTCAAAGCGCAGAACGTGAAATAGCAATTTACTTCAAAGAAGAAGAAATTTGTGCTAATTGGAAAACAATGACAGAGATGATAATGAATGTCTAAGAATAAATATTTTTCATTTGAGTTATTAAAAGAAGATAAGAAGACAAAAGCTCGTGCAGGTATTTTGCATACACCGCATGGGGATATTGAAACGCCAATATTTATGCCTGTTGGTACTCACAGTGCTGTTAAAATGCTTACAATGCATCACTTAAGAGAAACACAAGCGCAAATTATTTTATCTAATTCTTTTCACTTGTTTTTAAGACCAGGAAATAAATTGATAAAAGAATTTGGTGGACTTCATAAATGGATGAATTGGGATAAGCCTATTCTTACAGATTCTGGCGGTTTTCAAGTTTTTAGCTTGGCTCATTTGAATAATATTACAGAAGATGGTGTAAAGTTTAAAGACCCAAAAACAGGAGATGAATACTATATAAATCCTGAAATTTCTATGGAAATTCAACAAGATTTGGGACCAGATATTGCTATGGCTTTTGACCAATGTGCACCTTATCCTTGCACATATGATGAAGCTGTTAAAGCTATGGATAGAACTCATCGTTGGTTAGAAAGATGTTTTAAAGCACATACGAGAGAAGACCAAGCATTATTCCCAATTTGTCAGGGCGCTTTCTTTGATGATTTAAGGGAAAAATGTGCAAAAGAAGTTTCACAGTATGGTGCAGTTGGATATGCAATTGGTGGTGTTAGTGTTGGTGAACCTACAGAATTAAAAAATCATTTGGTAGAATTAACTGCTCCATTACTTCCACATAATAAACCTCGTTATTTAATGGGGGTTGGGACTCCTATTGACCTTTTAGAAGGTGTTAAACGAGGAGTTGATATGTTTGATTGCGTTCTTCCAACAAGAAATGCTCGTCATGGTTCTTTCTTTACTTATGAAGGTAAAAAGAATATTAAAAATAAACAGTTTGAGAAAGACGAGTCTCCATTAGATGAAAAGTGTGATTGTTATGCATGTCAAAATCATTCAAAAGCATATATTAGACACCTATATAGAATGGGTGAATCTAATGCTCAAATTCTTTTATCAATTCATAATACAAGATTTTTGTTGAAATTTATTCATGATATGAGAAATAGCATTTTAGAAGATAGATTTGAAGAATTCTATAATCAATTTGTAGGTAAAATTTAATCTAAATTGTTTTTTTATGCGCCAATATTTTGATCTAATTTTAATGTATCAATGATTGAGAAGATACTTATAAGTTCTAATATTATTGCTCTATAATTTGCAATTTCAGTTGCTGGTTTAAATAAAGGAATTTCAAACCAATCTTTTGATGACGCAATTGCAATATTAATATTGTCGTTTTCAAAAGATATGGTCATTGTTCTTCCAATGCCTCTTTTATTTAATTCAACCATTCTGTTCATAAATGCAGGAGTGATTAAGTATCTTGCTTCAATTTGATCACTACCAATTACATCATAATATTTTTCAAATTCAGGGTCTTCAAGGTGAACTCTTTTATCACCTGCAAATGTAGCACTTCCATTTCTTTTTATAATTGTTCTTCCTTCAAATTTTTTGAAAGAACTTGTGCATACAAATAATCCTTGAAATACAATATTTTCGCGACGTCTTCCTTTTGCATCGTAACGTATTTCTTTCAGTTTTATTTCTGATACTCCAAGTTTTACGTCGTTGTATGTACCGTGAAAGCAATCATCGTACTTGCATATATCAAAAGAAGGTAGTAAGTCTATTGTTTGCATGTAGTCTGTTGTATAGTTATGGATACAATTACTTGGAGTGATTTCAAATTCTCCAATATATGACAATAATTTTGGTAAAATTACTTCTTTTGCTTTGTTCTTGTATTTTTTTATTATTCCCATACAAAGAGGCCAAAAGATGAAAGGAATCATAAGTGCAGTGGTGACAGTGTGTTTTGTTACTGTTTCGTTTATATACACAATGTATATGTAGTAAATTGCGAAAGCTTCTATAACTACACCGATTAAGGCTATTATAACAAGACCAATGATATAATTTTTTCTCTTTTTTTCAAGTTCTTTCATTGGAGTTTGAATATTTTTTCGGCAGAATTTTTTGAATTCTGCCGAAAATGCTTCTCTTTGTAATTGTTTATAATTTTTTTTCATCTAAGATTTTCCCTTATAGAAAGTTTTGAGCATTAACAGGTTCTTTGCTTGCTTTTTCAGCTTCATAATAGCTAAAGCTTGCAACTTCCCCAGCACAACCAGCAAATAATGAGCCTGGGAAAATTTCAATGATGTTTTTTAACTGAGTTAATGCTGAGTTGTAGAATCTTCTTGCTGCTGCAATGTTTTCTTCTACTTCGTTATATGCATTCATTGCTTGAACCATCATTGTATCTGATTTTAATGTTGGATAATTTTCAACATTAACCATTAATGCTTTTAATTGTGCATCTAATGCGTTTTCTGCTTGGAATTTTTCTTTAGAACCTAATTTCGCATCAATTGCTTGGCTTCTTAGTGCTGTAATTTTTTCAAATAAGTCTTTTTCGTGTTCCATGAATTTTTTAGCAATTGTTAAAAGGTTTGGAATTAAATCGTATCTTTTTCTTAATTGTACATCAACACCTGAAAGAGCTTCTAATACTGAGTTTTTGCTCTTTACAACTGAAACATATAAGTTGTAAAGCATTGTACATAAAATAAATAAAATAACAACCGTAATTAACAATGTCATTGATTCCATAAATTTAATATCCTTTTCTAATGTAATATTTGTATATTACCATTTTTTTTAAAATTTAAACATACAAAAAAAAGAGGAGAATTTTTCTCCTCTTTTTTACAAATATAGAATTATTATCTTGTTAATAGATCCATTTCTTCTTCAGAAGCATATACACAGTGACAACCACAGTCAACGTGGATAATTTCACCAGTTACACCAGATGAAAGGTCTGATAACAAGTATAAGCCTGTTTTACCAACATCTTCAAGCGTAACATTTCTTTTTAATGGAGCTTTAGCAACTGCAGCTTTTAACATTTTGCCAAAACCACCAATGCCGCTTGCTGCAAGAGTTTTTACAGCGCCAGCTGAAATGCAGTTAACTCTGATGCCGTGTTTTCCTAAGTTTTCTGCTAAGTATCTAGCTGAAGATTCTAGAGCTGCTTTTGCAACACCCATTACGTTGTAATTAGCAACTACTTTTTCGCCACCAAGATATGTTAATGCAAGGATTGAACCACCTTCGTTCATAATAGGTTTTGCGTTTCTTGCTAATGATACTAATGAGTATGAGCTTACGCCTAGTGCGATATCCCAACCTTCTTTAGAAGTATCAATGAATTCGCCCATTAAATCTTCTCTTTGAGCAAATGCAACTGCGTGAACAACAAAGTCGATTTTACCGTAAACTTTTTCTAATTCAGTAAATACTGCTTTTACTTCGTCTTCTTTTGTTACGTCACAAGACATAATAACTTTTGCATTCA
>CAZNLZ010000110.1:0-5783 GCA_964574225.1 uncultured Muribaculaceae bacterium
GTTGAAGAGGTTCTATGATAATTACTGAAAAATCAAACCCGAATACAGTAAATATAGATTGTGCAAGTTCATTTGAAATAGCACAAATGATAAATAATGAAGATTTAAAGGTTGCGCAAAAAATAAATGAAAATCTTGAACCAATTGCAAAGGCGATTGATGTTATTAGTGAGAATTTTCTAAATGGTGGCAGATTATTTTATTTTGGTGCAGGTACTAGTGGTAGATTAGGGGTTTTAGATGCATCAGAATGTCCACCTACTTTTAGCTCTGCACCTAATATGGTTCAAGGCATTATTGCTGGTGGAGATAAGGCTTTAAGGTTTGCTATTGAAGGTGCTGAAGACAGTGTTGAACTTGCGAAAGAAGATTTTGAAAAAATCCAAGCAACTAAAAATGATACTATTGTTTCGATTTCAGCTAGTGGAAATGCTAATTATGTAATTGAAGTTTTAAAATTAGCAAGAGAAATTGGTGCCAAAACAATTGCTGTTACTTGTAATTCAAATGCAAAAATGAGCGAGTTTGCAGATATTAATATATGTATTGAAACAGGAGCAGAAGCTATAACTGGTTCAACAAGAATGAAAGCTGGAACTGCTCAAAAAATGGTTTTAAATATGCTTACAACAGGGGCTATGGTTAAAATTGGTAAGGTTTATAAAAACCTTATGATTGATGTAAAACCAACAAATATAAAACTAAAAGATAGAGCCGCTAGAATTGTTTCAGAAATTGCGCAAGTTGAAAAAGAAGTTGCAATAAATGTACTTGAGGCAAATGGATATAATTTGAAAGAAGCAGTTTTACAAATTAAATATGGAAAAACTTTTGAAGAAGCGCACGAACTTTTAAAAGAGCATAATGGAATTTTAAGAAAGGTTTTTGAAACTAGCCAGATGTAGTGTTTGAAAAAATTACTTTAAGTGCTAGATTAGGAAAAAAGGTCAGGATATGTCAAAGAAAATTTTATTTATAATCGATGATATTGAACTAAAATATTTTGAATTTAACGATTTAGTTACTAACTTTTGGTTTATAAAAGAGTTTTTAAAAAGAGATTATAAAGTATCGATTGCGCTAAAAAGAGATTTGTTTATTGAAAGCGCAAAAGCTTATGTTATGGCAAGAGCGTCATATATAAAAAATGAAGATATTTTTTATGAAGAAGAGCAAAATAAATCATTAATAAATGATTTTGACGTTGTTTTCTTTAGACCGGATCCACCAGTTGATATTGATTATATAAATGCTTGTTATGTGTTTGATTTTGTTGATAGAGAAAAAACATTATTGATTAATGACCCAAGCGAAGTTAAAAACTTTAATGAAAAATTCCATATAAATTATTTTCCAAAGTTTGTTCCTAAAAATATGGTTTCAGCTAATGCTGAATTGCTAATGAATTTTATTGAACAAGAAAAAGAAGCTATTTTAAAACCTTTAAACAGATGTTTTGGAAGTGGTGTTTATTATATGAATAGTGAAGATAAAAACCTTCTTACTATAATAAATGCAATGACAGAAAATGGTAAAACACCTGTTATGGTTCAAGAATATTTACCAGAAGCAAAGAGCGGGGACAAACGAGTTCTTTTGATTGGCGAAACTGTATTAGAAGAGTGTATTCAAAAATTACCAGGTGACCATAATTTTAAATTTTCAGAACATAAAGATAAGTTCTTCAAAGGTGCAAAATTAACTGAAAATGAAAAAGTTATGGCTCAAGCAATTGCTTCAAAGTTGTCAAAAAAAGGTTTGTACCTTGTGGGGCTTGATGTAATTGAAGAAAAAGCTATTGAAATTAATGTTACAAGTCCTTGTTATTTTATTCGTGAAATAAATCAAAATTATGGTATTCATTTTGAAGATAAAATAATGGCTTGTTTAGAAGAAATGATAAATAAACATTTCTCGAAGGAAAGGGCGTATGCTATTAACTAACGAAACTGATTTGATTTTAAATAAAAATCAGTTAGCAGAAATATTTTATTCTGGTTGTAAGACTAGCCAAACTATTGGTGTAGAGTCTGAAAAGCTGCTTGTTTATAAAAATAGTTATAAGGCTGTTAAATATGAAGATGTGGCTAAAGTTTTGAGCTATTTTGATGAAAATAAGTGGCAAAGAATATATGATAATAACAATTTAATGGGTTTAAAAAGTGACTGGGGAGTGATTACATTAGAACCTGGAAGCCAAGTAGAAATAAGTCTTAAACCTTTTGAAACTTTAGATAAAATTAGTGAAAAACTTTTAGAATTTTATTCAGAGTTAGCACTTTGTGCTCAAAAAATTGGTGCGGTTGTTTTAGATAGTGGAATACAACCAATTTCAACTTTTGATGATATTAAAATAATTCCTAAAAAACGCTATGAATATATGACTAAATACTTGCCATTAAAAGGATTAACTCCTTTTGTAATGATGAGAGAAACTGCAGGTATTCAATCAAATTTTGATTATAAATCAGAAGAAGACGCAATACGTAAATTATCTTTAGCGTTAAAAATGAGTCCGATTATTAGCGCAATTTATTCTAATTCGCCAATTAGGGCTAATAAAAATACAGGTTATAAATCTTTTAGAGCCAACTCTTGGTTGAATGTTGATGAAGATAGATGTGGTTATATTAGCCAAAAGCTTTTTGATAAAACGCAAAAATTTACTTTTATGGATTATATTGAAATCCTTTTAGATGTTCCAATGATTTTTGTTCAACGTGGAAACACTTATTTTGGAACAACTCAAACTTTTAGAAAATTTATGCAAAAAGGCTTGATGGGAATGCCTGCTAAAATGAACGATTGGTTGACTCATATAAGCTTGTATTTTCCAGATGTTCGCCTAAAAAGTTATGTTGAAATAAGAAATCATGATGCTCAAAATCCAATGATGACCTTTAGTGTGCCAGCTTTTTGGAAAGGTATTATGTATAATGAAGAAGCAATTTGCGAAATAGAAAAAATACTTGATAAATTTACTTATGAAGATTTCATTAATCTTAGAAAAGACGTACCAATTCAGGCTATTAATGCAAAATTAGGTAATTATGAAATCATAGATTTTATAAAAGAGTTTTTTGATATTTCTTATGCAAGCTTAAAGCAAAACAAACTAGCAGAAGAAAAATACCTAGAGCCAGTCTATGAATTCATTAGCATAAGGCGTGTACCAGCTGATGATTTAATTAAACAACATTGTTCGAAATAGTTTCTGGAACAGTTCTATCTAATGCGTCAGGCAAGATATAATCAACATCAAGCTCGTGTTCTTTAACAAGTGAAGCTAAAGCAAATGCACAGTTTAGTTTAATTTCGTTTGTAATCTTTTTGATACTATGCTTTAAAACACCATTGAATAATCCTGGAAATACAAGTGAATTATTTATTTGATTTGGGAAATCACTTCTTCCTGAAGCAGCTACAAATGCGCCATATTGTTTTGCAATGTCTGGCATGATTTCTGGTGTTGGGTTTGCTAATGAGAAAATTATTGGTTTTTGATTCATTGATTTAACCATTTCTTCATTCAAAAGATTTGGAGCAGATAAACCAATAAATACATCAGCACCTTTAATTCCTTCTTTTAAGGAACCTTTAAATCCGTTTAAGTTTGTATATTTAGCCATTTCTTCGTGAGCAAAATTGTTTTGTTCTCTGCCTGCATAAATAGCACCATCAACATCAAACATAGTTATATTTTTAGCTCCAACAGCTAAAATAAGCTTACAAACTGCAATTGCAGCAGCTCCTGCACCTGAAAATACTATTTTTACATCTTCAACTTTTTTCTCTGCTAAGTGGAGTGCATTCAATAATGCAGCTAAAACAACAACGGCTGTTCCATGTTGGTCATCGTGGAATATTGGAATTGAAGCTTTTTCTATTAATTTATCCTCAATTTCAAAACATCTTGGTGCTTTGATATCTTCTAAATTTATTCCAGAAAAAGAATTTTGTAATAACAAAACAATCTCAACAATTTCATCTGCAACTTGTGTTTTTAAACATAGTGGAAGCGCACTAACTTCACCAAGTTCTTGGAATAAAACGGCCTTTCCTTCCATAACAGGAAGACCCGCTAAGCCACCAATATCACCTAAGCCAAGAACAGCACTGCCATCAGATACAATACCAACTGGTTTTAGTTGTTCTTCTTCTGTAAGTTCTACTTCAACAACACCGCCAGCCATTTTTCTAAGTTGAAGTGATTTTTCATTTTTTGTTCCTGTTAATCTGTCATAACTGAACATAAATAAATTCTTAGAAACACATAAAAAGAATGATTTTAAATCGCTAACCGCACCTTTTAAAACAGGTATATTAACGCTAAAAGCTATATCTTTTACTTCATTTTCAATTAAACTTAAGTCAATTGCTCCAAAAGAAGGTTCAATGTTATCTACAACTAGTTTGATTTTATCTTCTTCTTTTGATGATATCTCAAATGGATATGCGTCAATTCCTAAAACGCTTTTTAAAAATATTGCACGTTCTAATGACTGGTGGTAATCAAAGGAAATAACTGCAACGGAATTTTCTCTATTTGTATAGTCATATGATGTTTCAGGATTTTCTTTTATTTCAAGACAAGATGCTGCAACACCAGGTGTATAAACAATTGATAAAGCTTCTTTATCATTTACTTCTACTTTAGATACTATTTTAATTCCACTGAATTTTGACATTATTTTCTTACTTTGCTTTCAGTACCTTCGATTAATCTTTTTATATTTGCTTTGTGCATTAAAACAACATAAATTGCGCCAAGAGCTGCAAAGCAAATGTAGTAAACATTTTGGTTAAATAATGTCATTAAAACTGGTGCCATTGAAATAGCAATAACTGAACCTAATGAAACATATTTAGATAAATATGTGATTGTGCCCCAAATAGCAGCAATTAGTAATCCAACAGGCCAACATAATGCAAGGATTGTACCAACACCTGTTGCAACAGATTTTCCACCAGTAAAACCTAAGAAAATTGATTTGCTGTGTCCAACAATTGCGGCAATAGCAGCCAATACTGGTGATAAACCTCTGCATATTATAAAGTCAAAGTAATGAACTGCTATTAAAACAGCTAAAGCACCTTTTAAAGCGTCTAAAATCATTACTGTAAAGAACCATTTTGTGCCCATAATTCTTTTAACATTAGTTGCCCCAGTTGAACCAGAGCCAGTTTCTCTTATATCAATGCCTTTTAATTTTTTAACGATTAAATATCCTGTTGGGATTGAACCTAACAAATATGCAATTACAACTACAAGTAACATTTTTAAAACAAGCATTTCCATTATTTTTTCTCTCCCTTTTCTCTAGCGGATATTCTAATAGGACTACCTTTAAATCCGAAGGCTTCTCTTAATTTATTTTCTAAATATTTTACATAGTTATCTTTTAATAAATCTTCGTTGTTTATGAATAAAACAAATGTTGGTGGAGCTGCTTTTACTTGAGTTACATAGTATAACTTTAAGCGTTTTCCACGAATGCTTGATGGTGGGTTCATAGAAATTGCGTCAAGCACAACTTTGTTTAATAAACTTGTAGAAATGCGTTTGTTTGTTTCTGCGAAAACTTCATTTGTAAGCTTATAAATGCTAACTAATCTTTGTTTTGTTTTTGCACTAATAAAGATTTTAGGAACAAAGCTTAAAAATGGCATTTCTTTTTCTATTTCTTTTTCAAAATGGTTGATTGTTGTAGATTTTTTATCTTCAATCAAATCCCATTTATTGATTGCAAGAATCATTGCTTTGCCAGCGTCAATAACAGTTC
>CAZNLZ010000111.1:0-5771 GCA_964574225.1 uncultured Muribaculaceae bacterium
TAGATTGTACTAATCATCAATCTAAAATCTTTTTTCTCACAACCAACAGGATTTTCTGTCAAATTATGAAACATTTCATCTATATTATTTTTCTTAAAAGAAAATGCAAACTTATTATCAATTACTGCTTCGGATGTCATAAACTGCCCTTAACTAAACCTTTTTAAATATTATACATTAAAAATTAAAAACCTTTACCTATTTTCTTATATTATATAATATATAGAAAACGGAGTAAGTAATGAAATATAAAAGTTGCCATTTAATAGAACACGGTATCTCAATTGATGTTGATTCAATAAAAGCTTGTTGTTTATCAAGAGATTTTGACAAAGGACAATTAATGATTGTCCCTCAATATTTAAACAGCAAAATAGATTGGAATAACCTATTTAGTATAAAAAAAGAGCAACGTAAAATTCAACAACAAAAAGACTTGCGTGCTTGCGAAGGCTGTTATAACTTAAGGGAAGAAGATTGGGATGAAGAAGATTATATTTCATACATAAATTTTGACCATTGGAGTCAATGCAACTCAAATTGTATATATTGCGGTGTTCAAGCAACAAAACCCAAAACAAAAAATAATATTTTAGGTGCAATAAAAGAATTAATTAAGCTTGGAAAGTTTAAAAACAACGGCGAAATTACATTTCAAGGTGGCGAACCAACTGTATTAAAAGAATTTGAACCGTTATTAAATTTATTTATAAAAGAAGGGTCTAAGGTAAGAATCCACTCTTCTGGAATTCTGTTTAGTAGAGCAATTAGAGAAGGCTTAAAAAAAGGTGCTGTAACTGTTGTTATATCTCCAGATGCAGCCTATAAAGAAACGTATAAAACAGTAAAAAGAGTTGATAAATTTAATAAAGTTTGGGACAACATCAAACACTACCGAAAAAATTTAAAACCAGAGACACAAGGACTTGTAAAAGTTAAATATATTATAATTCCTGGTGTTAATGATTCATTTGAAGAGATAACAGAATTTATTAATAAAATTAAACAAATTGATATAAAAAGTGTAATTGTAGATGTAGAATACACGTATGCTAATAGAAATATAAATAATGTTTCACCTCATGTTTATATGTTGATGGATTATATTGAAAATTTCTGTAATCAAAACAATATTGACTATGATTTATACGATTCAGCAAAATATGCTGTTCAAAATAGAACTGTTGAAAAAACTAGCAATTTTGAAATAGAATCATTAAAAAATCAAATTAAAATACTTCAAAAAGAGAATATTGAAAAAAATATAAAATATCATAATTAGTCATAACTTCATGCTTATGCTAGAATTTTATTTATATTGGAGGAAAGCATGATAGGAACAGATGATGTAAAACACGTTGCTAAGCTTGCAAGACTTGAACTTACAGATGAAGAGACTGAAAAGTATTCAAAACAGCTTGGTAGCATTTTAAAATATGTAGAACAAATGAACGAAGTTGACACAACAAACATTGAGCCAATGCCACATCCAATCCCTGTATATAACGTAATGAGAGAAGACGTTGTAAAATACGAACAAACAAAAGAAGAAATGATGGCAAATGCTCCGTTCGAAGAAGACGGATTTTTCAGAGTACCAAAGATTAATTAAGAATTGAGGGAATAATGACAAAATATATTTTCGTAACAGGCGGTGTTGTATCCTCGCTAGGAAAGGGGATTGTAGCAGCGTCTCTTGGTCGTTTATTAAAGGCCAGAGGTTTTTCAGTTGTAATCCAAAAATTTGACCCATACATTAACGTTGACCCTGGAACAATGAGTCCATTCCAACACGGTGAAGTATTCGTAACTGATGATGGTGCTGAAACTGATTTAGACTTAGGTCACTATGAAAGATTTACTGATACAGATTTGGGGCAAATCAATAACGTTACATCTGGTAGCATTTATCAAACTGTTATCAATAAAGAACGTCGTGGAGATTATCTTGGCGCAACTGTTCAAACAATTCCACATATTACAAACGAAATTAAATCAAGAATTAAAAAAGCGACTCAACAATTCAAACCAGATTTCTTAATTGCAGAAATTGGCGGTACAATCGGTGACATTGAAAGCTTACCATTTATTGAATCAATCAGACAATTCCGCTCTGAAGCTGGTTTTGGAAACAGTATTTCAATCCACGTTACATTGTGTCCGTATTTGCCAACATCTGGTGAGTTAAAAACAAAACCTTCTCAACACAGTGTAATTACCCTAAGAAGTTATGGTATTCAGCCAGAAATTCTTGTTTGCAGAACTGCAAAACCAATTCCAAAGAAAGAAAAAGAAAAATTGGCACTATTCTGTTCTGTTCCAAAAGATGCAGTTATCGAATGTCGTGATATGAAGAGTATTTACGAAGTTCCACTTGCATTGGAAGAACAAAATATGGCAACTGTTGTTCTGCAAAGATTAATGATGGAAGATGTTAAACCAAATCTTGAGTCTTGGGAAAATTTAGTTCATAGAATTAAAAACCCAGAAAAAACAATCAAAGTTGCAATTGCTGGTAAATACACAAAATTATCTGATGCGTATATTTCAGTTGTTGAATCATTAAAACACGCAGGTTATAACAACCACGCAAATATTGATATTAAGTGGATTAATTCAGAAGACTGTGTTGACTTTGAAAAAGCAAAAGAAGCGTTAGCTGATGTTGATGGTTTAGTTGTTCCAGGTGGATTTGGTATTAGAGGGATTGAAGGCAAATTAAATGTAATTAGATACGCAAGAGAAAACAACTTGCCATTCTTAGGTTTATGTTTAGGTATGCAATGTGCAGTCATTGAATACGCGAGAAATGTTGTAGGTCTAAAAGATGCAAACTCTATGGAATTCAATGAACATACACCATATCCTGTTATCGACCTAATGCAAGAACAAAAAGACGTTGAAGGTTACGGCGGAACAATGAGACTTGGTCAATATGAATGTCATATTGAAAAGGGAACAAAAGCGGAAGAAGCTTATGGTACAAACATAATATTTGAACGTCATAGACACAGATATGAAGTAAATAACGAATATCGCAAACAAATCGCAGATAAAGGATTAGTATTCTCTGGTTTATCACCAGATGGTATGCTTTGTGAAATGGTAGAACTTCCACAAAACGATTGGTTTGTAGCTTGTCAATTCCACCCAGAATTCAAGTCAAGACCAGAACACCCACATCCATTATTTGCAGGCCTTGTAAATACAATCTGTAAACGAGTTGATAAAAAACAATTAGCAAAAGTATAAAATAAAAGCCCTCATTTTAGAGGGCTTTTTAATTGTTTATATTATAAATAATGAATATTATGGATACTTTCTTGTCTGTACAAGAAAGTATCATTGTAAGAATAACTTTCTTTTTTCTTATTGTACTTTTCTCATTGCAGAAAGCGGATTGTGAGCAGAGGCTAGAGGGCTTGTGTTGAACAAGACCGAAGCCGTTTATTGCGAACAAACAAGAAAGTACCAAAAAGCTAGCAGCCGGATATTGCGTTTTTAGTAAATACTTATAATATTAATTATGTATCTTTCTATATCCCAGAGACTAAAACAAAAACAAGAATAAATGGAACAACAAATTTTAAAAGTAGATTAAACATATATCCGAAGAAAGTTTCTCCAAAATTGTCTTTCCACAAATTCTTTACACACCAACCTGCAATTAAACAGATTAACAGTGTGTTGAATGGTAATAATATATTCGATGTGAAATAGTCAAGGAAGTCAAAAATGGTTCTGTTAAATATTTTATAATCGCTAAGAATGCTGAATGATAATGTTGCTGGAATACTTATAACTGCAATTATTGTACTAATTATAATAGTTGCTTTTTTTCTAGTCATATTGAATTTATTTATAAATGATGCAATAGCAGTTTCTAGCATACTTATTCCAGATGTTATAGCCGCAAAAAATAATAATGAGAAAAATAAAAATCCAAAGAATGTTGGAAATGGTAGTTGTGAAAACATTTCAGGTAATGAAATAAATGCTAATGTGGCACCAGCACTTGGTGTTACTCCAAAAGAAAATACAATTGGGAAAATCATAATTCCGGCTGTAACTGCAACTAATGTGTCACAAACAATTAAGGTATATGCTGATTTGACAATATTTGTGTTCTCTTTCATATAACTACCATAAGTAAGTATTGCACCCATTCCTATGCTAAGAGTGAATAGCGCTTGCCCTAAAGCTGTTAAAATCATTTGTTTGTCAAATTGAGCGAAGTCTGGCTTAAACATAAATATTAAACCTTCTTTTGCTCCGGGTAATGTAAGTGCATACAGAGCCATAATAAAGAGCATTACTGCAAACATTGGCATCATAATGTTGTTTGCAATTTCAATACCTTTGTTTACTCCTTTATATGGGAAAATTGCGGTTAAAAATAAGAATAATAAGGTTAAAATGCAAGGTAACCATATTTCAGAACTAAAGGATGTAAAGTAAACTTCAAAATTACTAGGGAAGCTATTTGTTAAAAATAACCATATATAGTTTAAAATCCAACCGCCTACAACAAAATAAAAACAAGGAATTAATAGTACTGTGATAATACATAACCATCCAAACCATTTGAATTTAGAATTTATTTTTTCAAATGCGCTAACAGTGTCTGTTCTGTATATTTTACCTAACAATAGTTCACAGCAAAGTGGAATTACACATACAAAGGCAATTAATAACAGATAGGTAATTAAAAATATTGCGCCACCATTTTCGCCCATAATATATGGGAATCTCCAAATATTGCCAAGACCAACGGCGCTACCAACAGTTGCAATAATGAAACTAAAGTGAGAACTCCAACGTGGTTTGTTATTTTCCATATTCTAATCCTAGTTTTAACACATTTAAGATAACATATTTCACTCATTTTGTTAAGATTAGTCTGGGAACTAGCAATTTTTTTTTTTACAAGTATTATATATGCAGGTCTTTATAAATTAGGAGTATGTGATGAAAATTGCTAGCATTCAATCATCGGCGTCTTTTGGTAGAGCTTTAACTACGCCGGAAAAGAAAGAGTATGAAAAAACATTAAAAGAAGCAAGAAAGCAATTAGGTATAGATCAAACAACAGCAACTGTTTTTGACTTTAGTGTACCTTCAACAAAGAATGATACAGGTATTGGTACATCTTTTTCAGCAGATGCACAACAAATGGCTGAATTATTGAAAACAATGTGTGGTGTAAATTCAATTCAATTACAACCTCAAGGTGAAATTTCAAATCTTGTTCGTTCTCCTTATTCAGGAACAGGTTTTTCTTTAGGTATGCATATCATTGATTTGACAAAACTTCAAGATAAGGAATATGGTTCACTTTTAACTGCTGCAGATATGAAATCTCCATATATGCAAAGAACAACTGACCATGATAGAGTTCAGTATGATAATGTATTTGCTGAAGATGGTCAAAAAGCAATGCTTCAAAAAGCATATGCAAAATTTAGCGAACTTCCTGCAAATTCTGCATTAAAAAAAGATTTTGAAAAGTTTAAAAAAGAAAGTTCATATTGGTTAGAAAAAGATTCATTGTTTGAAGCTGCAGTTATTAAAACTGGCGAAGGTGATATGAAAAAATGGCCAGCTGAATATCAAAATGTGTTCGCAACAAGAGAAGGTAACAAAAAATTAATTGCTGAATTAAAACAAGTTGTAGACAACAAAGGCAATAATGTTGTTGATTTTAATGAGTTTGTTCAATTTATTGCTGATAAACAACAAAAAGAATCCAAGGCTAATTTTAATGCTAAAGG
>CAZNLZ010000112.1:0-5770 GCA_964574225.1 uncultured Muribaculaceae bacterium
ATATTAAACGCCCATTCCCAAGAATTTCTTATGATGAAGCTATTGAAATCTTACACAAAAAAGGCAATGACACACCTTATGGCGAAGACTTTGGTGGGGACGAAGAAACTCTTATTTCAGAAGAATTTGATAGACCTGTTATGATTCACCATTATCCAATGAGCGTTAAGGCTTTCTATTTCAAACAAGCAGAAAATGACAAAGCAGCTTGCGTGGATATGATTGCACCAGAAGGTTATGGCGAAATTATTGGTGGCGGTCAAAGAGAAGAAGACATTGATAAATTAATGGCAAAAATCAATGAACACGACTTAAATCCAGAAACATTTAACTGGTACTTAGATTTAAGAAAATATGGTTCAGTTCCACACGCTGGCTTTGGTCTGGGTATTGAAAGAACTGTTGCTTGGATATGCGGACTTCACCATGTTCGTGAAACAATCCCATTTGCTAGATTAATGGACAGATTGAGACCATAAATAATTAAAAAGAGGAACTTAACTAAGTTCCTCTTTTTTTTCAAATATATTATAATCAAAGAATGAGAATATTAGGCATAGACCCAGGACTTGCAATTGTAGGTTATTGCATTGTCGATATAGAAAATGATGAAAATATTTTGGTCACATCAGGGTCAATTCAAACAGATAAAAATAAAACTGATGCAGCAAGGCTTTTTGAAATAGAAACAGACCTTCAAACAATTATTGATACTTATAAACCAAATGTTGCAAGTATTGAAAAAATTTTCTATTTTAAAAACAAAAAAACAATTATTCCTGTAGCAGAAGCTCGTGGAGTTATTCTTTCTGTTTTAGAAAAAAACAAAGTAGATATTCATGAATTTACTCCAATAGAAGTAAAACAAATGATTACAGGCTATGGTAGAGCTTCAAAAGAAGAAGTTGCAAAGATAGTTGAAATGTCTGTAAAATATAAAAAACTTCCTAAATTAGATGACACATTAGACTCTATTGCAATTGCGCTTTGCTATGGAAGAAGTAATTTAACAACAAGGATAAAATAATGATTGATAAACAACTTTTAAAAGTTTTAAGCATTTTTTCTTGCATTATTGGTGCAATATTAGGCGTATTACCATTAATCCCAGCTTTAACAGGACTTGCATTTATACTGTTAATGTTCTTTGTTGCTCCTATAGTTTTAATTTATTTCAACAAACTAAAAATAATTAAAGGTTTTGAAGTCGAAAAATGTTTAGCCATTGGTGCAATATCTGGTGCAATTTCCCTTGTAGGATTTTGCATTGTCTACTTCCCAATTGCGTTCATTCTTCAATTAATATTTAAAATCCAATCATTTATATGGATAAAAGTTATCTTTACAAATATTGGTTTCTTGATACCAATGGTATTTTTCATTGCAATTATTAGCGCAATAACAAATGCATTTTCAGCATTTTTAGTTTCTTATTTTTCAACATATTTCACACAAAACAAAAAAGGATAAACTATGGCATTTGAATCAAAAATAAAAACAATCGAATGGGTAGATAATAAATCTAGAATGATTGATCAAACAATTCTTCCATACGAATTCAAAACAGTTGATATTTCAACAGCAGAAGAAATGTATTTTGCTATTAAAGATATGATTGTAAGAGGCGCACCAGCAATTGGTATTGCCGGCGCACACGGTGTTTCACTTGCTGCAATAGAATTATCAAAAAACGAAACTGATAAAAATAATTTTCTAAAAAAATTACAAGAAAAAGCAGATTATTTAAAATCATCAAGACCAACAGCTGTAAATCTTATGTGGGCAGTTGATAAACAAATGAAACTTGCAAAAGAAATTGACGGAAGCATTGAAACAATCACAAACGCCTTAATTGAAAACGGGGTAAAGCTTGAAAACGAAGACATTGAAATCAACAAAAAAATGGGCGATTATGGCGCAGAAGTTGTTCCAAAAGGTGCAACAATTCTAACCCACTGCAACGCAGGAGCATTAGCAACTGTTGGCTATGGAACAGCACTTGGCGTAATTAGAAGTGCATACGCAAAAGACCCTACAATTAAAGTTTTTGCAGATGAGACACGTCCTCGCCAACAAGGTGCAAGATTAACAACTTGGGAATTGACTCAAGATGGCATTCCTACAACATTAATTACTGATGGTATGTGTTCATACTTTATGTCAAAAGGAATGATTCAAATGGTTGTTGTGGGTGCAGATAGAATTGCAGCAAATGGTGATACAGCAAACAAAATTGGCACATATACAGTTGCAATTGCAGCGAAATATCATAATGTTCCATTCTATATTGCAGCACCATTATCAACAATTGATACTTCAATAAAATCAGGAAAAGAAATCCCTATCGAAGAACGTTCTCACGAAGAAGTTACACACATAAATGGGGATTGGGTTTGCGCAAAAGACGTAAACATCATCAACCCAGGATTTGACGTAACCCCACACGAATTAATTACAGGTATTATTACAGAAAAAGGTATTTTAAGACCAAATTATACAGAGTCAATTGCAAAAGCCTTTGCAGAAATCTAAACAAGTAGTTATTTTAAACTTCAAAATAAAATGCTAAAATAGGCAAATCAAAAGGAGTATTATATGAAAAATAATTTCAAGTTTCTAACAATTTCATTGGTAGCATTTGCTATTGGTCTAACCGCAGGAAATTTCGCAATTTCTGATGTTCCAGCTAATTTTAAAGTTGCAATTGTTGATGTTCCAAAAGTTGTAGCTTCATCAGCTCAAGTTAAAACATTAAAAGAAGAACATAAGAAAAGAAGCCAAGACTTAGCCAAATTTATTGAAACAGCCAAAAATGAACTAGACAAAGAAAAAGATACAAAAAAGAAAGCTGCTTTAGAAAAAAAATACAATAAAGAATTCCAAACAAAAAGGGAAGCTATGGCTAAAAATTATGAAACAAAATTGTTAGCTATTGATAAAAACATAACAGATACAATTAACGCTAAAGCAAAAGAAAATGGATATGATTTAGTCCTTGCAAAGGGTGCTGTTTTATCCGGCGGAACAGATATCACAGCAGAAATTTCAAAAACTGTTAAATAGTAGCCTCATATTTCAAAAAAATATACAATAAAGCCACTAGATACAATAGGTGGTTTTATTTTTTATGTACTTCTGGAAAGATAAAAAAAATATATTATTTTGTTGCAGTATTTTTGTAATCTCAATAATTATAATTTCAATTTACGCATTTTTTACAAAATATTCTTGTTATTGGGGTGATGATTTTTGGTTTACAAGATATAGAGAGAACATAAATCTACTTGAAACATTGTCCTTTGAAAAAGGCGGTCATGGGGGGGGGTATATTGGCTTATTCTTATGTAAATTACTTTCATTTGGATTACCAATATACTTAAATATTCACCCTGCTGATTTTATTAATAGTGGTCATAGCATAATCCGTGGCTGTTTTTTAACCATCACATTACTCTTAGTCTCTAAATTTTCGATGTTTTATAATCGTTCCAAATTAGTATATATAATGACTTTCTTATTTTTAAGCGGATGGTTTTTTTATCAAACATTAAATACCTACAATGTTATTGATATAAATTATACTTTTTATAGATATGTATTTTGTTTTATCCCATTTAGTATTTTGTGGTATTGGATTTACAAAAATACAATTACGAAAAAGAAAACATCTAACAAATTTGAATATATTATAGTTCTAATCTCTGCATATTTTGTCGGTTCAGCTTCAGAATTTATTTCTTTTACTTCTATATGTATGGCAATTTTATTGATTTTTTACAATTTGGCGACCGGATTTTTTCAAAAACATGATGATTACAATTTAAGAATTAATTTAAATTCTAAATTTTACGTACCAATATGTATATTTTCTTTTGCATTTTGTATGTTTGTTACTAGTTCTGGTTTTAACGAAGTAGCATCATCAAGAGGTTTATCTAACATATCAATTACTGAAAATATTTTGAAAGAATACATTGCTTCTTTTTTTAATATTTGCATTATAAATGCATGGTTTTATTGGGCTTTGTTTTTCATTCTTTTTATTATTGTTTTTGTCGTTGCAAAAAAACAAAAAGAATTAAATAAAATCATATTCCCACTATTTTTACCAATTATAACTTTAGTTTTTATGTTTTCATTAATAATATGTGGAAAAACCTTCCTTGCTACAGATGAACCGAGTTTTTGGTTATATCACAATAATCTTATATTTACATATAAATTTTTATTATTATTCCCTTTGCTAATATTCTTCGACTATTGTTATAACTATCTTAAAAAAAACAAAATTATAAACATATCATTGTGTATCGTTGTATTAGCTGTTACCAGTTACCATTTTATTTATTTCTTTGATCATTTTTCTATCGAATTTATGAAAACCGTGAGAAAAGAAGCATATCAAATAGAAAAGATTATGCGCTTTTATCATCTGCATAACGAAACACCTATAATAGAGCAAAACAATTACCCTGAAATAATAGAATGCTTGGAAATGGATACAATTAACGATAATTTATTTTTACGTTCAATGAACCTTATATATAAAAATGATGATGCAACTAGATTGGGTTTAATTATTGAAGAAAATGCAATTGAAAAGTTCTATCAGAAAGGTGGCTCTTTTACAGAACAGGAACTAAAAGAACTAAAATTTGAACGACTAAAAGACGATAACTTTGTACTAAACAAAAAAGAAGAAGGCTAAAAACCTTCTTCTTTTTTATTGTTTTTTAAAACTCTTTTTTTACAATTGAAGCTAATGCTTTTAAATCAGTAAACAATTCAGCAAATTCTTCTGGATAAAGTGATTGAGCTCCATCACACAAAGCTGTTTCTGGCGAATTATGCACTTCGATAATCAAACCATCTGCACCAGCTGCAACAGCAGCTTTTGACATAGGTGCAACTTTATCTCTTAAACCTGTTGCATGGCTTGGATCCACCACAATTGGCAAATGGCTTATTTTTTGAACAACAGGAATTGCTGATATATCAAGAGTATTTCTTGTAATTGGTTCAAATGTTCTTATACCACGTTCACAAAGAATAACCTCTCTATTTCCACCTGACATAATATATTCAGCAGACATCAATAGTTCTTCTATTGTTGCGCTCAAACCTCTTTTTAAAAGTACAGGTTTTCTAATTTCACCCAAACTTTTTAACAAATTGAAATTTTGCATATTTCTTGCACCAACCTGCAAAATATCCACATATTTTAAAAACATTGGAATTTGGTTAACTTCCATAACTTCAGAAGTTACAAGCATATCATATTTATCTGCAACTTCTCTTAAAATTTTAAGCCCTTCCTCTCCCATACCTTGGAATGCATAAGGAGAAGTTCTAGGCTTAAATGCACCACCTCTTAAAATTTTTACACCATAACTAGCTAATTTTTTAGCAGTTGCATCAACTTGTTCAAAACTTTCAACACTGCAAGGCCCAGCAATCATTCCAATATGACCACCACCAATTTTAATACCTTTAATTTCAATAATAGTGTCATCTGGCTTAAAAGTTCTACTTACAAGTTTATAAGGAGATGATATTCTTATAACTTCACTTACACCATCTAATAACTCAATATCACGTTTATCAATTACTTTTCTACCAACCGCACCAATAACTGTATGGTCAGCACCTCTTGAAACATGAGCATCAAAACCACGTTCTTTAATGTAATTTATGACGTTTTGGATTTTTTCTTCAGCCGTTGCTGGCTTCATTACTATTAGCATATTTCATCTCTCCTTGCCTTGATTAT
>CAZNLZ010000113.1:0-5665 GCA_964574225.1 uncultured Muribaculaceae bacterium
ATCAAAAACACCTTGGTTATGTGTTTTTCTATACTTTGTAAAAATTTCAGAAACTTCTGCTTCAACATTATATCCATATGATTTGCAAGCAGCTTCTGCCATTCTTATACCGCCAAATGGTTGCATAGAACGTTTTAATGGCGCATCTGTTTGTAAACCAACGATTTTTTCTAATTTTTTATCAATGTAACCAGCACCATGCGATGTTATTGTTGATACAACTTTCGTATCCATATCAATAACGCCACCATTTTCACGTTCTTTTTTGAACAGTTCGCAACATTCTTCCCAAAGCTTTACAGTTGCTTTGGTTGGATCTGCTAAAAAGCTTGCGTCACCTTCATATAATGTATAATTTGTTTGTATAAAATCCCTAACATTTATTTCTTGTTGCCATTTACCAGGCTTGAATTGTATTTTATTAGAGACTTCTTCTGTCGTAGCAATCGCCATTTCAATCTCCTTTGTGTGTTATTCCGACTTTTTAAAAATGATATTAATTATCATATTTCTCTAAAACATAGTATAGCACAAATAAAAAATCTTTGCACGCTAAAATTTAAATCTTTATATAAGCTTTACATGTTATTTGCTTTTTGCAACCTGTTTAAGTTTTTGTTTAAGGTAAATAGATAATAATTTTGGATGTGAACGCATAAAAGATACAAATTTTTTGTTTTGTATTGTTTTATATCCATTTCCGTATTTTTCTGCATATAAAAGCATTAGCTGTGTTGTTTGTATTGATGAAAAGTCTCTAGAAGAAATGAGTGGAAATTGTTTTTTTATGTATTGTTTGTATTCTTCTCGTTCGGTTAATGTTGTTAGAATTTTTGATTTGTTTTCGTCTCTATTTTGGGAAAAAATAGAGTTTGTTGAAAATAGCATTTCAGGATTAATATATACATTATTTATATTTTTTTGGTTTCTTTTTAAATATGTATATAAATCTTCCATTTCTTGTTTTGTTTCAGTTGGGTATCCTGTGATTATATAAACAAAGTTATATATACCTGCTTTTTTTGAATCTTTTAGTATTCTTTCGCTTGTTTTTAAATCTATTCCTTTATCAACATAATCTAGAATTCTTTGGTTCGCAGAATCAAGCCCCCAATGTATTTTTATACATCCAGCTTTTCTTATTTTCTTTAGTAACTTATAATTGAATTCTTTTTCTAATCTTGCATAAATAGAAAAATTTATGTTTAATTTTCGTTCTATAATCAAATCTGCTAATTTTGATAGGAAGTTAGGATGCATTGAATTATCCCAAAATGCAAAATATTTGCTGTTATATTTTTTTGATAAATATTCAAGCTCTTCATAAACATTAATTACAGGTCTTGTTTGAAATGCTGATTTGCCACTACAAACACAGAATTTGCATTTCCCCCAGTAGCAAGAATTAGAACTTTGGATAGGAATCACAACGTTTGGTGTTAAATGGTTTTCTAAGTTATATCCAGTAAATGATTGGAACGGTAAGTGTTGCATTTCAATATAGTCTTTTGAATTGCTATTTTTAACTTCACCATTTGATTTATAAATAATATTTGAAACATCAGAAATTTCTATTTCTTTATTAATATATTTAAGTAAATCAGTTACTGTTTTTGTGTTGTTTTCTATTGAAATAGAATCAAAGAACTCTCCAAATAAATCTGGAAGATTTGTTATCATTCCTCTAAAAAGGTCGAAGAAAGAACCACCAATATTAACGTGAATATTTGATTTCTTTTTGATTTTATATGCTAATAACATTCCTGTTATAAAATAAAAAGCGTATCCAATAGAAATGCCTACACAGTCTGGGTTCTGTGTAATAATTTCATCAGCTTTTTTTTCAAGATAGTCATCAAGAGGAGAAAGTTTGTTTTCAAAATAATATTTTAGTGCATCAATATCTATTGATATTGATTTGTCTAGACAAGAACTCCTATATGTTACTATGTTTGGTAATAATAAGTGCATAAGAAGGTTGTCAGCTATTCCAATTTGTTTTACTAATTCAAAAAAAGTTTTGTTTGCAAATTCATATAGAAATTCATTAAGGAAAAAATCTTTATTCTTAAAAATTCTGCAAGCTAGCTTGTTTCTATTTGGGTTATATTTGAAGTCTTTATTTTTTAGACAAGAAGAAGGAACCATCTTGGCTAATTGTTTTATTGTATCTGGCGCATTATCAAGATTTGCTCTTGTGATTTTATCTCTTTCTTTATAAAAAGATTCAAAAGTTTTTTCATCGAAACATTTTATTAATAAGTCTTGATTCAGTCCAATATATTTTGCTTCGTGGTTTTGTTCTTCTAATATTCCAATTAAGGTCGGAATTCCGATGATTGGAGTATCAAAAAATCCATAACAAACCGGCTCTATAAAAAAGTATTTCATATTTTGATGATAGCACGAAACTTGTATTTAAACAACGAAAAGCCCATTCCTGATTGGATAGAGTTAAAATCTTTAAGGATAATTTTGTTTGTGTTATTATAATTTATTAGATTAGGTAGAGTAGAGGATTTGATAATTTGAATAAAGTTATAACAGCGCAAGAAGCAGCAAAAAAAATTAAAGATAATTCAACTCTTATGGTTGGTGGGTTTTTAAGTTGCGGAACCCCTGATGTGATTTTAGATGCTATTTCTAAAGAAAATATTAAAAATATAACATTAATAAGTAATGACACTTCTGTTCCTGATAAAGACAAAAGTAAATTAATTCAAAGTGGAATGGTAAAGAAGGTAATTACAACACACATAGGTACAAATCCTATTACTGGACAAAAAATGCAATCTGGAGAAATTGAAGTTGAATTTTATCCAATGGGAACTTTGGTAGAAAAAATTCACGCAAAAGGTTCTGGATTGGGCGGCGTTTTGACTCCAACTGGAGTTGGCACAATCCTTGAAGAAGGGAAAAAAGTAATTGAAATAAAAGGTAAAAAGTATATTTTTGAAGAACCTTTAGGCGCAGATGTTGCTGTTATTTATGGAACAACAGTTGATAAATATGGTAACGTTAAATATGAAGGTACAACGAGAAACTTTAATACATCAATGGCGACTGCAGCTGATATGGTAATTGTTCAAGCAGAAAAGTTTGTTGATGAAATAAACCCAGATGAAGTTGTTATACCAAGTATTTTTATTGATTACATTGTTAAAGAGGAGGATAACTAATGACTCCTATAATGCAGGAATTAACAAAAGATAAAATAAAAGAAATAATTGCAAAACGTATTGCAAAAGAATTTAAGCCTAATGATATTATAACTTTGGGTATTGGCTTACCAACAGAAGCAGCTAATTATGTTGATGAAAGTATGAATATCATCTTCCAATCTGAAAATGGAATTGTAGGACTTGGAAAAGACCAACAGGGTCCAGAGTATAATCATAAAATTATTAATGCAGGTGGTGTGTGTGTTGAGTTAAATAAAGGTGCAAGCTTTTATGATTCTCAGATGGCATTTACAATCATGCGTGGTGGACACATCGATGCTACAGTTTTAGGCGCTCTTCAAGTTGATGGCGAAGGCAGCATTGCTAGTTGGCAAATTCCTGGTAAATTTGTACCTGGTATTGGTGGTTCAATGGACTTAATTATCGGTTCTAAGAGAGTAATTGTTGCAATGACACATACTTCAAAAGATGAAACTAAAATCGTAAAAAAATGTACGCTTCCTTTAACTGCATATAAAGAAGTAGATATGATTGTTACTGAAAGATGTGTATTTGAAGTAAAAGAAGATGGACTAGTTTTAACTGATATAAATCCAATGTTTACAGTGGAAGATATTAGAAAATGTACTGGTGCGGATTTTAAAGTAAGTCCAAATTTAAAAGAAATGGATGTTTGAAAATAAAAAAGCCGCTTGTTACAGCGGCTTTTTATTTATAACCAAATTGATGCTGCCCACATCAGGAGAATTATTCCTCCAGTAAAAATTATTGTTCCAATAATTTCGTTACCGTGAGAGTCTTTGTATTTTGGTTTGTTTTCTTCATTATTCATTAATTTACCTTTATCTTAAAAATCTTATGTAAATATATGCTGTACTGATTAATAAAGAAATCAATACGATTGGAATACCATAAGCTAAGAAACGCATAAAGCTTATTGGGTGACCTTCTTTTGCTGCATTTTCAGAAACAATAACGTTTGCTGCTGCACCAATGATTGTCATGTTTCCACCTAAGCAAGCGCCTAAAGATAAACACCACCATAGTGGGTATGCATAATCATGACCCATTACGTTTTGGATTTCTGCTATCATTGGAGCCATTGTTGCTGTGTATGGGATATTATCAATTACACCAGAGATGATACCAGAAGCCCAAAGGATAATCATAGCTGTTGCACTTTCTGAACCTTGAGTAACATTTAATACCCAATCAGCCATAAGCTTAATACCGCCAGAAGCTTCTAAACCACCGATAATCATGAATAAACCAACGAAGAAGAAAATAGTGTTCCATTCAACTTCTTGTAAAATTTCAGTTGGTTTTTCAAATAATAAAAGTACGCTAGCACCAAGCATAGCTACGATACAAGTTTCAATATGAATCATATCGTGAAGAACAAAGCCTAAGATTACTGAAGATAAAACAATCATAGAACGAACCATTAATTTTTTATCTGTAATTGTTCCACTGTTATCAATTTTAGCAATTTCAGCCATTTTTTCTGGGTCTGCTTTAAGAGATTTTTTAAAGCAAAGAACTAATAGTGCAATTACTGCACATAAGATAACAGCGACAACGCCTGTTAATTCTTTGATAAAGTCCATAAAAGCAAAACCAGCTGCGCTACCAATAATAATATTTGGTGGGTCACCAATTAATGTTGCTGTACCACCAATATTAGAAGCAACGATTTCTGTTAACAAGTATGGAATTGGATTGATATCCAATTTTTTAGCAATAGAAAAAGTGATTGGCATAATTAAGATAACAGTTGTTACGTTATCTAAGAATGCACTAACGATAGCTGTGAAAAAGCCTAAAGCAATAAGAACCTTTATAGGGTGACCTTTTGTCAATTTTAAAAGTTCATTTGCTAACCAGCTGAATACGCCACTTTTTGTAGTAATTGATACAATCATCATCATTGAAACAAGTAAGAAAATTACATTGAAGTCAACGAAATTTACGAAATAGTGAGGATTGATTGCATCCCCAGCCATTTTTGATTGGCCAATTAAGCCAAGAATAACTGTAATTGCACCACCAAGTAAAGCAATTGTAACTTTTGGTATTCTTTCTAGTGCAATAAAAATGTATGCAACAATCAATAATGCTGCTGAGATAGCAACGTTATGACTAGCAACAAAAGCTTGAAGTGCTTCCATTAGTTACCTCCTTTGAGGAACTTCTTAGCAGCTGCAATTGCAATTGCAAGTTCAGACTCGTTTTTAGATTGAGCTGGTTTCGCAACTGGTGCTTCAGCGACTTCTTCTGGAAACCAAACTGCAAGTTTGCCCATAATAATTTCTGTAAATTTCATAACATACATCATCAGTACAAGGAAGCACATAACTACGCTCATACCAATGATAGAAATCATCAATCCTGAATTGATGCTTTGCATCATTTCTGCATTCATAAAATATCTCCTATTAAAAAATTGAGTACTAATAAAAATCAATACAAATAGAAGTTAGGGA
>CAZNLZ010000114.1:0-5664 GCA_964574225.1 uncultured Muribaculaceae bacterium
ATAAATGGTACTCCCAAGGGGATTTGAACCCCTGTCGCATCCGTGAAAGGGATGTGTCCTAGGCCTCTAGACGATGGGAGCCTTTCGACAAGTATTATATTATCTAAAGCATAATTTAGAGTCAAGCACTTTTTTTACAATTTTAAATTTTTTTTATTTCGCAAAAAATAAATTGCGTAATTTCAACGTTTTCAGACCTTTTGTCAGTAATAATGTAATCAACATCATCAGGTGTTTTTGCTGTGTTTTGGGTTGTTAAACCTATTATTATATTATCTCCAAGAAGTTCTCTTGCTTGATGTGGACTTATTCCATTTTGTTCTAAGTGTACTCCGTCAGCGTCTATGATTTGTGCAATATCTATTCTGCTATTGATAATAAACAATGCTCCGTATATGGAACATAGTTCTCTTGCTTTTTTCCCTAGTTCGATTGTCTTTACGTCATTAAAATGTTTTTCATCAAGCTGGATTATTTGTGTGCCTTGTTCGAGATTTGCGGCAATAAAATCTAAAAAATCATTATCTGATTGAAATTGGTTACTGTTAACAATCAAATATTCTTTTTTATTTAGAAGTCTTAATTGGTTTATTTTCATATTCATCAAATATATGCCTACTTGAGTATCCTATTAGGTCATAGCGCCTAATCAGCCTTTTGCTTATTTATTAATTATATTAAAAATCATTCTAAAAAACAGGGGTGCATTTTGAAATCTTTTTTAAAAAGAAAATATAAAGACATGAATTTATATGATTTGGTTTGTTCTGCTCAAGAAGATGATTATGATGCGCTTGAAGAACTGATTAAACGTGAACAGAAAAATATATTTGCTTCTTTTTCGTATCTTGGTGCTCATAATGAAAATTTATATGATTTAACGCAAGAAACTTTGTTTAGGATGTCACGTAACATAAAGAAATTGAGAAATCCTAGATTGTTTAAATCGTGGCTTGGACAAATTATTTCTAATCTTTTTTATGATGATTTAAGAAAAAAACAAAGAAACCCTGATGCGATTTCGATTGATTCTTATTGGGTAAATGATGAAAGTGGTGATGATTGTGTATTAAACATTTGTGATAACGATTTAAAACCTGATGAGCACACTTTGGGAAGAGAATTGACTGATGTTATTCGTGAAATGATATGTAAACTGCCAGAACATTTTCGTCTTGTCATTATCTTACGCGAACTGCAGGGGCTTAGCTATGAAGAAATTGCCAAAATAACACAAACAAATGTTGGCACAGTTAAGTCCCGCATTTCTCGTGCGAGGAATAAGCTGCAAGAATGTTTGAAACCTTATTTGATGTAAAGGACTTTGATATGTTTAATAATTCCACCTGCAAGAAAGTTGTTTCAATGCTTTCTTTGTACATTGAAAATAAACTAGATTTAGAAGATAGAATTTATGTTGAAAATCACTTCGTTGAATGTAGTGATTGTTATCAAAAATACCTTGAAATGAAGGAAATTATTAATAATCTCCATTTTGAGTACGAAAAACTTTTAAGTGAATTTGAACGTATTGAAGCAAACAAAATGTTTAATATTCGTGAGTATGAAATGTTTTATAAAAATATTTCTCCATATATTGATGATGAGTTAAGTTATGATGAAAGTATAAGCTTTAGAAAATATTTACTTAAGTCAAAACCAGCTAGAAATGAATTGGCAAATGCTTATGGGCTTAAAAATAACATAAAACATTCTGTTGCTGATTTTCAAAATGGGCTTAATTTCAATTTTTCAAAAAAAATTGTTAAACAGTTAAAGGATGAAAATCGAGGAACTTTTGATAGTATCTATAAACGTGCAGCTGTTGTTTTGGGTTTTATGATTTTGTCTTTGGCAATTATTTCCATATTTTTAGGCATAAATTATGTAAATCAGTCTTTTGCAAGAATTCCAGAAGAAAAAATTGTTAAAACAATTGATATACCAAACGAAAGTGATATGGTTGAGTTCTTTTTTGATAAGAATGATAAGGCTCTTTTAACAGAAAAATAGTTTGTTATATAATTATCTTGTAGATATTTAGGAGCTTTTTATGAAATTTTTACATTCAATGATTAGAGTTAAAAATATAGAAGAATCTTTAAAGTTTTATAGGGATTTACTTGGATTGAATTTAATTTCAAAAAGTTCTTTAGAAGATTGTGATTTATATTTTCTTGGTGAAGATGATAATGCTTGCCAAATAGAATTAACATATAACTATGAAACTCCAGAAGAAGGCTATAAAAATGGTAATGCATTCGGACATTTTGCTTTTGCGACAGATGATATGGATACATTTTCTAAAAAATTAATATCTATGGGTTATGAATTCTTATATGAACCATTTGAATTAGAATTGAAAGATGAACAAGGCACTTCATCTTTCAAAAAAATTGCTTTTGTTAATGACCCAGACGGAAATGAAATAGAAATTATTCAGGAGTAGTAGATGGTTCGTTTACCAGATTATTTAAAACGTGGAATTATAGATACAGAAAAGACAAAAACTGTAAGACATATTTTAAAGGATAATTGTCTAAATACAGTTTGTGAAGCTGCACGTTGTCCTAATAAAAGCGAATGTTATGCAAAAAATACAGCTACATTTTTAATTATGGGTAATAACTGTACTCGTAATTGTCGTTTTTGTAATATATCTTGTGCTAGACCAGAACCGTTGAATGAATTAGAGCCAAAGAAGGTTGCTGATGCGGTTCAAAAATTGGGTTTAAGCTATGTTGTAATTACTTCTGTTACTCGTGATGATTTACTTGATGGTGGTGCTGAACATTTTGCTAATGTTATTAAAGAAATTCGTAATCTTTCACCTAACGCGAAAATTGAAGTTTTAACACCTGATTTTCAAGGAAGAAAAGAAAGTATTGATACTGTTATAAACGCTGCTCCAGATGTGTTTAATCACAATATCGAAACAGTACCATCTTTATATAGAAAAGCTCGTCCTCAAGCAAATTATCAGCGTTCTTTGGACTTTTTAGGTTATATAAAACAAACATCTAATATTCTGACCAAGACAGGTCTTATGGTTGGTCTTGGCGAAACAAAAGAAGAACTTATACAAACATTTGAGGACTTGGCGAAGATAAAATGCGATATAGTTACAATTGGACAATATATTGCACCAACAAAAGAACATCTTGACGTTGCAAGATTTTATGAACCACAAGAATATGATGAGCTAGCTAAAATAGCCCAAAAAATTGGCATAAAACACACCTTATTTTCTCCTTTAACAAGGAGTTCATATAAAGCTTACGAAGTTTTTAACGAAAACTAGATTTGTTTTTCTCTTCTATAATTTTCTAAGTATAGTAGAATTCTGCTTTTAAATACCATAAAGAATACTGCTACACCAACAAGCATTATTGAATTCAAAAATACAAATAAAGTTATTCTATTACCACTTAGTAGTTGTGGCATATTAAAATATAAAACGCTAAAAAGCATTGTAACTGATAGTAATAAAAATATTACCGAAAAACACGTAGCAAACTTATGCATACAAAACCGCCTTTTCTTCTTTAAAACTTAAAATCTAACACTATAAATGAGGGGCACTCACTTCAGGTGTCAGATGAATAAGAAGATAAACAGTTTAATAATATTTTTCTCATGCCTTCATTATAGCATTTATCGGTTCAAAAAAAAAGCCCCCCTATTTGGAGGACTTTTTTATAATTCTATTTCTGCAATAAATGCTTGTTTTTCTGTTCCAACAGGTTTCCAATTTTTTTGAGGTGGATAATAATATTGAATATTCTTTATTGTTTTGTTGCTATTTAAAAACAATAATAAATTATCTATATATTTTTTGTTTCCAAAAGGAACATATATCCAGTATTTGTCGGGTGGTAAAGTTTTAATATAAGCTGGAATTTTGGAACGTTGAAATGGGTTAAACATGTTGTCGTAGTAATATTCTATTCTGTTACTTTGATACGCAAATACAGAAGTATGTGTAATTACATTTTTTAATTCTGGATTTTGTTCTTTTAGAATGTAGAATAAATCTCTTGTTATGGATTTGTGAGTTATATATATTTCTGATGGTATTATTAAATTATTAGTCGATAGTATTAGAACAAAAAAGATAATAACGAAATTTAATAATTTTTTGTCTTTCACAATAGATAAACACTGAATATATAGCATTATGAAACAAGGTAATAAAAATAGTATTAGCCTATTTTGAAAAGGATACATCTCGAAAAAGCTTGCAATGATTGTTATAGAAATAGGGAAAAGAATAAAAAATATATTTTTTTTGTTTTCACCCAAAAATAAGAAAAAGATGTTTGTCCATATAAAAATCCAAAATAGTTTGTCTGAAAATAGAGGAATTAAATCATTTACTTTTTGGGGAAACGTATTAATAAAATCTTCACTGTTAAAAAATGAAGGAATCGCTATTCCCCAATATTTATGCATAAATGCATATGTTTGATTATAAATTGGATAGTAAAATTGTGTATAAAAAACTAATAAATTTATCAAAAATGGAATAATGAGAATTAACAATGTTGTATAATTATTTTGCTTTTTTACAACATAATCTGCAATTAAATAAATTAAACCACAGGAAAGTATTATCCAAGCTGAATTTGAAAACCAAGGAATTATTGTAAATGCAATTGAATAATAAATGGCTTTTTTCCTTGAAGTGTCGTTTTGATTTATTGAGTAAAATAAGAGCAATAAAATGATTGAACATAACATTTCACAAGAATATTGTTTGTATTCTATTGTGTAATTGATTGCACAGATATTAAATGATAGCAGAAATGTTCCAACAAGTGTGAAGAGAGGATTCTTAAATGCTTTGTGAAGTAATATTGAAAAAAGAGGCAAAGAAAGTATTCCGCATATATAAGGGGTTAATCTTATGATAAAATCTTTTGTTTCAATGCTTCCTCCTGTATAAAATGTGTTGTACAGAAATTTACTTACAATAAGGAAAAATGGTGGAGCGACTTGCATACAAGATAAAGGTTTGAATAGTTCATTGTATGAATTATCTAAGTTATCAGCTAAAGCATAAGTGTCAAACCAAAAAGAAGGATTTAAAAATAATAGTTTGGTCCTGATTATTACACCAAAGATTACAATAATTGTTGTTGAAAAAATTAATATATTTTCTAGTCTGAAAATTTTTTTATTAAGTTCCATTTTTATCCTTAAAAAAGCCACTCTTTTTAGAGTGGCTTTTAATTTGTTTTTGTTCTATTTCTCTTCACACTCAAAAACGATTTTTTCATCTTTAAGTTTAAGAACAATCTTATTTCCCGAGCTGTATTTGCCAGAAAGAATTTCTTCCGCCAATCCGTCTTCAATACGTTTTTGGATTAATCTTCTTAATGGTCTAGCACCATAAGCTTCAGAGTATCCAGCTTCACCTAAGTAATCCTTAACTTCATCAGTTACTTCAATTGTTAATTGTTGAGATTCTAGACGTTTGAATAAGTCATTCAACATTAAGTCAACGATTTCTCTGATTTCTGGTTTAGATAAGTGAGCAAATACAATAATATCGTCGATTCTGTTTAAAAACTCTGGACGGAATGATTTTTTCATTTCTTCCATTACTGTATCTTTTAATTTTTCATACTTATCTTTTTGTTCATCTTCAGCAACAGAGAAGCC
>CAZNLZ010000115.1:0-5614 GCA_964574225.1 uncultured Muribaculaceae bacterium
TTGGTAACCTTTTGGGAAGTTTTGGTTGTTCTATTGCTAAAGCTGGATTGTGTTTTATGTTATCATTTATACTCATCCATTTAAAAAAGCCCTTTATTGAAGCAATTTCTCGGGTTATGCTTCTAGGCGTATATTTTTTATCGTATAAATTTTTAATATACAAATTTAAGTGAAGTCGTGATATTTCTTCAATATCATTTAATTCTTTATCAAATAAAAATTCTGATAGTGCATACAAGTCTGAACGGTACGCTAGAATTGTATTCGCAGAAAGACCTCTTTCAATTTCTAAATATTCAAGATAATGAGATATGTAGGGAATTAACATATCTCAATCTTATCATTTATTTTTAATTAAAGATACTTTTTTGTATTTTTTACTAATGATTCTGTTGATTTTAATAATGCTTCTGCTCTTGCTTCCGCTGCTGAAGGTGCTTCTTCAAAAGTTACATTAATAGAAGGTATGTATCTTTCTTCTTCTTTACCTTTATTGAATAAATTTAGTGCTGCAATATCATCTTGTTTTGGTTGTTGACCAGGAACAAATGTATTGTTAATTTCTATATTTGGTCCAGCTTGATTAGGTTTAATTTCGGTATTTGCGATTTCTGGTTGTGGTACTTGTGGAACTTGTTGTGCTGGATTTTGTTTTGCACTCCACATATCTAGCAAGTTTGTTGTACTTGGTTGTGTTGCTGTTGGATTTCCTACAGCTGCTTCAGCTCCTTCTGTTGCTTGAGGCTCTTCTGCTGCTTTTTGCTTCGCTAAATAAGCTTTTGGTTCGCCAAAAATTTTGTTTATTAATTTTGTAATTGGTTTTTGGATTAATGGTTGTAAAACAAACATTATAAGTGCAAATCTGCCTAAACCACCGGCGAAGCCTTTTAATTTGCTTCCTGCTTTACCTGCGCCAGTACCTTTAATTGTATCTAAACCTGTTGTTAATAAGTTTGCAATGGATTTTAATGGTTTTTCCCAGAATTTTAATTTAGCGCCTTCTTTTCCTAAAGATTTTGCTAATTTTCTTGCTTCTTTAACTGTTTTACCACTTAATTCAGCTACTTTTTCTTTATCTACACCTTTTAATAATAAGCTTTTTTGTAGTTTAGCAATTTTTACAGATTTTGCAATTTCTGGTCTATCTAGTTTCGCTTTTTTAGCAATTTCTTCAAGTGCATCTAATGACTTTTGGCTTAATTCTGGTTTGCCTTCAAATAATTTTGAAATGCTTCCTATTGGTGATTTTATAAAGCCAAGTACTTTGCCTAGAATACCGCCATCAGTTAATCCTTTTGCAATTTGTTTTGCTTCTTTTATGCTCTTTCCTGATAGTTTCGCAACAGCTTCAGGTTCTATACCTTTTCTAATTAATTTTTGTTGTAATTTTGCTACGTCAGTTGCGTCAACTTTAATGTTTGTTTTTGTTACTAAGTTATTTAATGCTTTTTTCGCTTCAGGTGTCATTCCTCTATATTTGTTTCCACCTATTTTATACATTAAGTTGATACTTGGTTGATATAAAATCATACCTAAGTATTGTTCTGAAAGAACGTGCATAAATGTACTTAATTTTTCGCCTTCTGGTGCTTCTTTTGTTTCTTTTAATGTTTGAGCAATTGCCATAGATGTAAATAATGCACCCATTATGCCACCGCCCATTGTCATTGTATCTTTCGCTTTTAAAGCACCTTTTGACATGTGTTTGCCTAAAATTGATTTGCCTTTAGACATTGTTGCGGCATTTGCTTTATTTCTTAGTCCTATAACTTTTTGTTTTGTGCTAGTTGTTAATGAACCAAGAATTCCTTTTGCAGCGTCTTCTAATGCTGCATCATCTAAAATTCCTTTTTCGATTAATTCTTCAACAATTCCTGCAACTTTTTCTTTAGGAATTTTTGTTGCAACATTATCTGCATTTTGAACTATAGAAGTAAATACTTTTTTCGCTTGTGGTGATAAACTTGCAATTTCTGGTTTATCTTTTAGCATTGATAGTGTTGTTGCAATAGTATTTGCAATATCTGTATCACTAAGCATAGATACTACTGTTTTTGAACCGCCGTGAAGTTTTCTTCCATTATTCAAATATTTTACTAATTCACCGCTTATTGATTTTAAAGCTTTTCTTTCATCTTCATCTGGTAGTTTTGTTGATAATTCTTTTAATGCTTTAAATACATCTCTTACTAAATCGTCAGACATTGGTTCTGTTAAAGTGCCAGCTTTTGTTAATGCAGCCATTGCGTCATCTGATAATGTAATAGCTCCAGATTTTAATTTATTTCCAAACTCTTTATTTTGTTTTAATCTTTCAAAAATGCTAGTAGTTTCGTCTGCTAAGCTTCCTAATATTTCATCACCAATATTTCTTGGTTTTGCCATGCTAGATTTTGGTATTGCTTTATAATCGTTTGAAAAATATCTGAAGAAACGATTATTTTTTATCTTATTTAGCTTTGTTCCTGCTTTTTCAAAAAAGCTATCTAAGTGGAACATGTCAGAAATCTTGTCACCAATGTTTGCCCATCTAGATAAAGAATCTTTTCCGCCACCTTTTTGGAAGCCTTTTTCTATCATTAAATCAGCTAAATATACAGCTGGTATATATTTAAGGTTGTTTGTATCACCTGCACCAGACATTGTTTTTACAGCAGAACTACTTTGGAAACTGTCACTTACCGCTTCTTTTGATTTCGTTACGGTTGCTTGAACATTTTCGTTCTTAATTATATTTTCTGTTACCTTATTAATATTATTTGTTGCGCCTAACAAATTAGTCATAATCCTACCCCTATATAATAATTAAAACAAACGAAATAAGAAATTGCTTTAATTTCTGGGGCAAAATTTCTTTTTTAACAAATTGTAATAAAAAAAGATAGCTTATTTAGCTATCTTTTTCTTATTAACCATTAGAAAATAATTTAAACGTTCTTTCAACGTTATTACTAATTACGTTTTTAACGGATTCTAGTTCTTTTAACACAGCTTCGTGTTGAGTTTCTAATTGTGCCATTTCCATTTCTAGTTGGTTTTCTTTTCGCTCAATACTTGCTAGTTCATATTCATATTTGCTTTGAGCTGCAGCATCATCAGAAGTATCTAATTCATAAAGCATTTCTGTGTTGGATTCTAACATTTCCATTGTTATGCCAGATGTATTATCTGTTGTATCATGAATAAATATTCTTCCGTTAACAATCATATTGTTTAAGATAGCTGGATTTTCTAAGTAATCTGTACCATCAAGAATGTTAACTTTTTGACCATTTACAGTTGCTGTACCATCGTCATTCAATGTTAATAATGGATTTCCACTAGCATCTGTTGGAACTTTCCATTTCCCTGATTCTGCGATAATGTTATCAATTTCTGTTTGTTTTGCTGTAATTTGTTCTTGAATTGTAGATTTTTCTTCTTCAGGTGCATTTGCTAATTTGTTTTGAAGAATAGCTAATTCTTGCTCTTGTGTATATGTATTTGTTGTAAGATATACTGCACCAGTTCCATCTGTTGCAAGATATCCAAGTTCAGTCATATTTTTATAATTTAAATCTTCTTTTGTATATCCTACTTTTTCATTTTCATTAGGCATTTTTATGACAATTTTACAATTTGTCAAAGCGTTATTGTATTCTTCAGCAGCCTTTTGACCAGATACTGCGAGTGCGTTTTGCCTTTGAGAAATAAGCATTTGTTGCAACTCAATATCACTCAGCCTTGAGGTTAACATCAATAATCTGCCTTGTGAAGATGATAATCCCATCTAGTTTCTCCAATTTCTTACAATTATACTAATGATAATGTCGGCATTTTTCACTAATACTTTAGCTCTTGGAGTGTTTTGTTACAAAACGTAATATTTATCTGTTTTTGATGTAGCTAGAAATATCAATTACCTTGTTTACTTCTTCTGGAATAAAGTATTCACAAGAGTTCCATAACAGTGTTTCTGGCAATTCTGTACAATTTGGATCATCAACTGCTACCTTATTGCAGTATCCTTTTACCATATTGTTTGTTCCATCAATTTTTGGTGAAAAATATGCACAAGATTGGCAAATTTTAATTCTAAATCCGTGTTGCGCAAGTGTGTCAGAAATATTTTTTACAGCATCGCACATTCTTACATAGCTTTGTGTTGTTTCTTGTTTTTTGTTTTTGTATCTAAATACGGCTTTTTTGAAACCACCTTCAGAAATTAAATCTAATGAGCAAGGAAAAACATTTCTACCGTTTGTAACATTTACATCAACTGTTATTTTCTCAATATTTAAATTTTCTTTTTTTGCTGAAATTTTAAAAATCTTTTTGAATAATTTATTTTCGCAAACTATTTCAGAAAGTGTATAGAATGGACAAGAAACTAAATATAATAATGGTTTTATGTATTGTTCTGATTTATATACTGATAATCCAAATGCAACAGCTAGCATTATTGCTAAGAATACTGACCAAGGAAAATCAAATAAGAAATAATAATTGAATGAATACACACCAACAATTATTAGCATTGTTACTAAGATAATTGGATTTGGTTTAAATAATGAGAATAAAAATTCTGCAAATTTAAAATTAGAAATTGCTTTAAAGTTTAAACAGTGCGCAAACAATGACATTTTAAATCCAAAATCAGGACGTCTTAATTCATAATCTGTTGATGAAACGTAAGTTTTTATTTCTGGTACAAATTTAGGAGCATATCCAACACTTGTTAGCAAGAAAGAATATTTTAGTTCTGAATTTGCATCTTTGAAGTCAATACATTGAATTTTTTCTAAAACTTCGTGTTTAATTGCCATTACATCAGAATCGATTGGAACAGCTAATCCTAAACGTGAGCGTCCAATTTTCATAATGTTTGAATTATATTCATTAACATTTGACCACACTTTTTCGTAATAGTCTGCTTCTTCTAAATATATGTCTGAAGAACCAACTACAACTGTGTTTTCTTGTAGTGCTTCATTGATGTTAAATAGAAAATCATTTTTTACAATTCTGTTTGCATTTAAGAAAACATATCCATCAACTCTTTTAAATGACATTAGGTTTTCTAATAACCAAGAAATTGCTTTGTCTCTGCCAAGAGGTGCATCATCTGTCAATCTCCATAACTTAGCACCACCTACGAATTCTAATTTGTTAGATGAATTGTCTGTGCAGTTATCTAAGATGATGTGAGTTTGGTAGTTTCCTTTTGGGTAGTCTTGCTTATTAAGTTGTTCTAGCAAATTAACAATAGTCTTTTCATTATTATGTGCATAAATAATTACGATAAGATTCTTATATTCTTTTCTTTGTTCAGGGGTATTCTTTTTCTTTGGTTTGATATAGCTCGCTGCAACAATTAGCGAAAAATAAATTGTAAAAATCGCTATATACAAGAAAAATATTGTCAAAATGAAAATTGTAATATTGTTAATCATGCTCCCACCTCTTACATGATTTTATGAAAAACAGAGAAATTTTTCCACATATAAAAATAGAAATAAAATCAATATAATGTAAATTTTTATTAAAATTATAATTAAATTTATAAACTTTTTCCTTGAAGTGAATTATTATAGTTGTAACAAATCCCCAAATCTCCTCCCAAGATTATTAAGTA
>CAZNLZ010000116.1:0-5500 GCA_964574225.1 uncultured Muribaculaceae bacterium
ATGCAGAAATAGACCACTCACGAAGTGGCTTTTTTTTGCGAAAAAATAGATTTTTATGTATTTTCTTTCTCTTTTTAAATAAAAAATGCGCATAAAAAACATATTAAGTGTTATAAGTACAATTTTGACGCTTAATAAGATGTGTGGCAGTTATTTAACTGTCTATGAAGTGTGATATGCAATTTCTGGGAAATTTGTTTATATAAAAACCAGTTCAGATATTTTTTGCTAGTAAATTATAAAGATTATGCAAAGAATACTCTTGCAACGATAATAGCCATTATAATTCCAATAATATCTGCGCTTATACCTGTTAAAAGAGCATATCTATATTTTTTAATTCCAACAGCACCAAAGTAAACAGTTAGTACGTAGAAAGTTGTTTCGCTGCTACCCAACATAATTGCTGCAAGTTTTGATGCGTATGAGTTAATATCATTGTTTGCGATAATGTCAGAAAATACTCCGACAGCTGCACTTCCAGAAAGCGAACGTACAAAAGCTAGTGGAAGTACGTCTGCAGGTAAGTGAATTTTGCCTAACAAACCTGAACATATGCTTGCAAGAGAATCTATTGCACCAGATGCTCTAAGCATCGAAATTGCGACAATAATTGCGACTAAGTAAGGGATGATATTTGTGCTAACTTTTACTCCGTCTTTTGCACCTTCTATAAATGCTTCATAAATTGGTACTTTTCTTATAATTGCAACTGTTAAAATCAACAATATAATTGCAGGAAGCGCCCAAAGTGATACTATATCAATAATTTCTCTAATCGGCATTTGCAACCTCACTCTCTAGTTGAGGTGGAAATATTTTCTTAAAAAATTTAGCAATGATAATGGCTGAAACAAAAGTTGTTCCTGTTACAAGTAGTGTTGGAACAATAATTTCTGTTGGTCTTTCACAACCTGCGGCTGCTAAAATCGCAATAACAGTTGCTGGAATTAATTGAAAACCAGCTGTGTTCATTGCTAAAAGAGTACACATTGGATCAGAAGCAGATTGTTTATCTTTGTTTAGTTCTTGCATTCCTTCCATTGCTTTTATTCCAATTGGAGTTGCAGCATTAGCAAGCCCTAATGCATTTGCAGAAAAATTCATAGCAATATCGCCAATTATAGGGCTATTTTTAGGAAGTTCTGGAAAAATTAGCTTTGCGATAGGCGCTAATAACTTGGATAAGAATTCAACTATTCCAGATTTTTCGGCTATTTTCATAATTCCAAGCCAAAAAGTCATAATCCCAAGTAGAGTAAGTACAATTTTTACAGCAAGTTGTGTGCCTGAAAAAATTGCATTTGCAACTTCGTTTAATGTGCCGTTAATTGCACCAAAAATTATAGATATAACTATTAAAAAATACCAAATGTAGTTCATATTGTTATTCTATTTTATATTGTAAAAAAAATCAAAATCCATTAACATTATAGTTGAATAAACAAAAATTATGTCGTAGTGGCACTGTGCCGCAGAAAAACGATTAAATATCGTTTTTCGAGAGGGTTGCGCTTGACGCAACATCCGCCGCTAAAGACAAATCTGAACATTATAGTTGAATAAACAAAAATTATGTCGTAGTGGCGGAATCGGTATACGCGCACGTTTGAGGGGCGTGTGGAGAAATCCTTGAGGGTTCAAGTCCCTCCTACGACATTTTAAAAGATAAATCTTTTAAAAGTCAGTAGGGCTTGAACATAAATTTTTCAAAAATGTGAAAAATTTATTGGTTCAGTCAAAAGACATGTGTGGCTGTAGCTCTCGAATTTCATATTCTCAAGCACATCCACAGCAAAGTCCCTCCTACGACACCATATAACTTAGAAATAAATTGTTAGATATAACAATTTTATCGGAATACCAACAAATGGCTGTCATGCTGAACTTGTTTCAGCATCTTATAATCTTGTAAGGAACTTCAAATTGGTAAGACCCTGCAATAAATTCAGGGTGACAAAAAACAAGTCCCTCTTACGACATTTTATTTTTTTACATATATTTTTTCTTCTTTTTCATTTACAGTTTTATACAAATTTATAGTAAAACCAAAAGAATTTGTTCCGTTTTCATTGGAAGAATATAAAAATTCTCCTCCATTAAGTTCTAAAAGAGAATTAGATAAAAATAGACCTAATCCTGTTGATAAACCATCTGTTTTTTGTGTGAATATTTTGTTTTTATTAAAAATACATTTTAATAGTTCTTTTGATAAAAATGCGCCTTCATTATTAACTTTGAAGATAAACTTATTCTTTTTAATATAGCTTTCTAATCGTATAGTTGTATTTTCTTTACTGTGGTTTACTGCATTCATTAAAAGATTTGAAATAATCCTTTTTATATGCATTCTGTCGGCGCTAATGTATATTTTTGCTGTTTTGTAATTTTGTTTAAAAATATGATTCTTCGACGTTAGCATTAGTTTGTTTTCTTCAAAAATTTCTTGTATTAGTTCATTTATGCAAAAACTATATTGGTTAATTGCTATCATTTTGTTATCAAATTTGTATAACCACAGCATATTAACGAGCATATCTAACATATTGTGACAAGAATGAAGGATATCTTTTAAATAACTTCGTTGTTTATCGTTAACTTCTCCAAAATTTCCTTTTAAAAGAAGTTCAATTGCTTTAATATGTGCAATTGCTGGTGTTTTTAAATCGTGAGTTATTGTTGCAATAATATTGTTGTTTTGTCTTTTTGCGGGCTCTATTTTTATTATTCTTTTTATGAATATAAATAGAAAAGAAAAATACAATATTAGTACTGTTATGCTATTAATGTAGCTTGTCTGCTGCGTAGAAATATAAGCAACAAGAAATGTTGTACTTAGTAGATATAAAATATCCCTTTTCATTTAGATTCAAATCTCCTAAGCCATAAAATAATACAATGATGACGCGCTTTCTATTGCTCAGGTGGCTAATATTATTTATTTTAAAGCTAAAATAATACATTACGTTACAAAACTATTACAAAACTAGCAAATTTTTTTATCTTCATGACATACTATATATGTTAGTTCACATGCAAATTTGTACATCATAAGGAAAATGAATTGAAAACTTCAAATGTATCTTTTGGAAGAGTTGTAGCCATTTCTGGTAAAGACTCTAAGATGAAAAGAGTTAAAGAAAAACTGTTGTCTAAATCTCAACCAGGAACAGTTATTGTGCGTGATGTTACAGACAACTATAGATATGCACCGTTGACAGGTTCTCTTGCTATTGCTGCTCAAAAGGGTGATAAAATTGATGTTTATATTACAGGCGATGATGCAAAGAAATTTAATAAAGTAGATGGTTGGAAAACAATGGATGATGTTCTTTCAAACTTATCTGCTTATTATGAACTAGCAAAAATGTCAATCAGCGAAGCTGTTGACGCTATATTAAGAGGATAGTAGAGGGTAGAAAAATGTTAAAAGGATTTTTAAAAGAATTCAAAGAATTCGCAGTTAAAGGTAATGTTATCGATATGGCTGTTGGTATTATCATTGGTGGAGCATTTTCTCCAATTGTTAATTCATTAGTTAAAGATATCATTATGCCTCCTATTGGTTTTGTTATGAATAATGTAGATTTCAGCAATCTATATCTTTCATTAACTCCAACTTCAGAACATTATGCAACTGTTGCAGAAGCACAAGAAGCAGGTTTAGTAACAATCAATTATGGTGTTTTTATTAATACATTAATTAGCTTTTTAATTGTTTCTTTTGCAGTATTTTTACTTGTTAAAGCAATTAATAAATTAAAAGCAGAAAAACAAGCAGAACCAGAAGCTCCAGCAGAACCAACAACAAAAAATTGTCCATTCTGTTGTTCAGAAATTAATATTAAAGCGACAAAATGTCCATATTGCGCTTCTGAAGTTCAATAAGTTTACAATAGTATCTAATAACTAGCAATTTTATTTAAAATCTGCTTTTATATTAGTATGGATGAAAAAAAGATAATAAAATTAGATATTAAACCGTCTGATGTGGAACAAAAACAACCATGCCAGACGGTTAATACTTCTTTGTTTCAAACAAATCCTATTTTGCAGAAAATGTTTTCTGTTAATATGACAACTAAAAAGAATAAATTTAATTTTAAAGATTTATTTAGATGATTATCGTTTTTTCTCTCATGCTGTAAAATATAATCATGTATAGAAAAATTTTTATTGATAAGTATTTAAAACAAGGGTTTGATTTTGATGAAGCAAAATCAGAGGTAGATTTTGCCCTTGATGTTCTGTTTCGTTATACATATAAAGACTTTATGCTTGGTAAGGTTCTTGAAAATTGGCAAATAACTAAGCTTCATAAAGTTTTTGATGAAAGGGTTTCTACACGTCGCCCGATACAACAAATTGTCGGTCAAGCGTTCTTCTATGGAAGAAAATATTTTGTTAGTGAGGATACTCTTATTCCTCGTCCTGAAACAGAATTGCTTGTTTCTGAAGTATTGAATATTTCAAAAACAATTGAAAATCCTAAAATTCTTGATGTTGGTTCTGGTTCTGGTTGTATTACTATTACATTAGTTCTCGAAAATCCGCAGATATTGGCTGAGTCTGTTGATATTTCTCGTGGTGCGATTGAAATCGCAGAGAAGAATGCTCTTTTGCATAATATATATGAAAAAGTTAAGTTTATTCAATCTGATTTATTTGAAAAAGTTGAAGGGAAATATAATATTATTGTTTCTAATCCACCATATATTCCGTTGAAGGATAAGGAAACATTACAAGTTGAGGTTCGTGATTTTGATCCAGCTTCTGCTTTGTTTACAACAGATGAGCATGGAGTTGAGTTTTATCAAAAAATAATTGAAGTGGCAAAAGATTATTTATTACGAGATGGATATTTGATTTTTGAACTTGGAATTAACCAATATTTGATTGTGGAAAAATTCTTGAAAGATAATGGTTTTAGCGATATTAAAGTTGTTCAAGATTTCAATTCAATTGAAAGAATAATAATTGCCAAAAACTAAAGTGTAAAGAAATATTAAAAGTGATAATAAATATCACTTTTCTTTTTTTAATCAATATGGTATTATAATTTTGTAAATAAAAATAAAACAAAAAGGAAATGAAAAGAGGTAAACAATGTCAAAATTTGTATGTTCAGTATGTGGATATTCAGTAGAAGCAGAACACGCTCCAGAAAAATGCCCATTGTGCGGAGTTCCTGCTGAAAAATTTAATAAATTAGATGAATCACAAGGTTTAACTTGGGTAACAGAACATGTTATCGGTGTTGCAAAAGGCGCTGATGAACAAGTTGTACAAGGCTTAAAAGAACACTTTATGGGTGAATGTACAGAAGTTGGTATGTACTTAGCAATGAGCCGTCAAGCTGAAAGAGAAGGCTATCCAGAAGTTGCTGAAGCATTCAAAAGATATGCTTTTGAAGAAGCAGAGCATGCTGCAAAATTTGCTGAATTGTTAGGTGAAGTTGTAACAAATTCAACAAAGAAAAACCTAGAAATGAGAGCAGAAG
>CAZNLZ010000117.1:0-5414 GCA_964574225.1 uncultured Muribaculaceae bacterium
AATTTATTTTCTGGAATAATCATAATTTCACGAGCAAGAGATTTAATTTCAAAACCTTCTTGTTCATTAGCTTTATCTCTCAACGCTCTTAAAGCATCTTTTGCGTTGATTACACCGATAACATTATCAACTGTATCAGCATAAATTGGAATACGTGTATGACCTTTTTCAATAATTAAGTCTATTAATGTATCAAGGTTTTCTTCTGCGTCAATAAACACAACTTTTGGTCTTGGAATCATAATTTCTTTAACTACTGTTTGAGAGAAAGAATAGAAATTTGATAGCATATCAGCTTCTTTATCATCAAATACCTCTATTTTTTCGCCCTCTTCAATTAATTTATCAAACTTATTTTCCCAATTTTCTTCAGCATCATTAGAATCAATTTCAACTGAAATATGAGATATATTATTGAAATGTTCTCTGATTTTACGTTCAACCATTTCAGTAATATCATCAGCTTCTTTAACTTGCATTTCTGGGTCAACTTCAATTTTAATATTTACTATTAAACCAGAAGTTCCCATATTCATTGTTTTTAATTCTTTTACACAGCTTACACAATGAAGGTTTTCAGCTATTTGTTTAATAACTTCCTCAACTTGAGGTTCCGCAGATAAACCAGTTAATAAGTTAACGTTATTTTTCAACATATAACCAGCCAAGAATAAAAGCATTAACGCAATTATACCAGATGCAATACCATCTGGAATATGAGCTAAAGTTTCTGGTAAGAAGAACTTAGAAATACTAACAGCAATAAAAGCTACAACTACACCAGTTAAAGCTACAACATCTTCATACCAAACAAATTTTGTTGTTGGCGTGCTAATTTTATGCACGTATTTCATTGATTTAAAAAAGTCTATAACAGGATTAATATGTTTAACTTTTGATTCATCTAAAACCGCACTAACCGCACTATTTACAGCCCAAGATTCAAATAAAATACTTGAAATCAAAATAACTGCAAGAATCTCATAATTGTTAATCATAATCATTACTTCTTCATAATCATTATGAGCAAGCTTATTATATGCACTTAACAATGATACAGCGGAACCAAAAAACATTAATATACAAGCAATAATTGTCCATATATTTGTTTCAAGTCCGTGTCCAAAAGGATGAACTCTATCAGCCTGTCTTGAACCACGTTTTAAACCCACCATCAAACAAATACTATTGAATGAATCAACAGCAGAGTGGACAGCTTCAGCAAACATAGCAGAAGACTTTGTAAAATACCAAGAAATCAATTTAATAAGGGCGATTGAGATATTTGCCAAAAATGCACGAATAACGGCATTAAATTTTAAACGATTACTTTTTTCCTTAGAGCTTTTTTCAACTTGTTGAATATCCTGCGCTGATATACTATCTGATACCATTTTTATCCTTATTTAAGTTAAATATCTAACTATCTTATTATAAGTTAAAGGATTGAAAAAGTCTATTATTGGGCAATATTAATAATTGTACGAAAAATGGAGATAAATAAATGAAAGAATTTATCAAAAATAATATTTTTAACTGTATTATTTTAACTACATTAATAATTACTTTATGTTTCACTGTATTTAATATAAAACTAACAAGCATTAGTTTCCATTCAGCCCAAGATGAAAAAATAATTGATGAAAAATATGAGTTAGTAATACAGAGTTATAACGAATATCTAAAAATAAATCCATATGACAGCTTTGCATATTTTATGCGAGGAAAAGCGTACTATTATTCAAAAGACTATAATGCAGCATTAAAAGATTTTATTAAATACAAAGAAACAGGGAAAGACCACGTTTCAATATACAGATACATAGGTAATTGTTATTCGCATTTAGGTGAAATAGAAAAAGCAATCGAAACATTTACTAAAGGTCTAGAAAAACACCCAAAATCAGCAATGTTACTAAACAATCGTTCATATGTTAAATGCATTAATGGATATGATTTACAAGATGCATTAAAAGACGTAAATGAAGCACTTTCAATTGAAACGTCTGCACACGCATACCACACTAGAGCAGAAATACAAAGAAATCTTGGGTTTTATCAATACGCAATAAGTGATGCAACAAAAGCATTAGAAGAAGCTCCTTGGATGTATTACAATCATTGCGAAAAAGGATACAGCCAGATGAAACTCGGACAAAAGAAAGAAGGCATTCATCACTTAAAACTTTGTAAACAAGCATCAGAAGAAAATAATGATTTTAAAAATAAAGCCTTATACGAAGAATACATAAAATAAAAAAGAGGGAAATTCCCTCTTTTTTATTAGCAAATTTTTTTATTTTATGTTTTAAATAAAATACAAACAAATTCAGAGGGAGTTTTTATGAATATAAATCCAGTAAGTTTCGGTCGCACAGTAAAAGTTAATGCACCATATAATGTTGCGCAACAAGCAGCAAATCTTGTAAATGATAATAATGTTAGCAAAGAAGAAAAACACGTACAAAAACAATTAAAAACATTATTCTTTGACAGAACAAAAGATGGAGAAGCAAGAGTATTTTCAATGGGTCCAAATACTTCATACATTTTATCTGGAGAAGAAAGTGAACATGCAAATGCTCTAAGATTTGAAATGGATGAAATGATTGAAGCAGGCAGAGAATATTATGGCGCAAATAGTTCAGCAGCTAGTTTAAAAGCTGATATAGAAACTGAAAGATATGAAGACTTGATGAAATTATTGATTGCGGAAACTTATGATGGAACAACACTAGATATAGATTACGATGAATCTAAAGGACAAATAAAAGCAATTAATTTAATGATATAAAAAAAGAGGACTTAAAAAGTCCTCTTTTTATTTATGATGCTTTTGGTATAAAATCAACTTTTTGTGATTGTTTTGCCATCATTACAACGTAAGGATTACCTGCATGGTCAATTGAAACGATTTCACCAGGGTCAATAACGTTAACACCTTCAAGAGTCTCGATTTCTGTACCCAATTCAAACATTTTAAACTCGCCAAATGCTTGTTTTGTAGCATCAATAACTTTGCCATATTCTAAAGTTGTTGGTTCTTGATAATTTAAAGTTCCATCAGCTTTAAATGCAGCTGTATCTACATAAGAACCTGCAAATACTTCACCATCGCAAACAGCCATATCATTCATACCATCATACATCATAATCATTTGTTCTTTAGTTGTATCTATTTTAAATGGTGCATTTGCATCCCATTTGTTTTTTACATAGAAACAACCATCTTCACCTTGGAATACACCAGGATTATTTGCAATAATTTCTTCAGGTGTTCCATTTGGATTAAATCTATATGCTTGAACATCATTTGGTTTGCTTCTATATGGCATTGTATCTTCTCTTAATTCATTACAATGTGCATGAATTTTTCCTGTTGATAATGTTAAAAGATTTCCTTTTGCATTTCTAGCACTTACACTCAATGCTTCAGGAGCAACTTTTGCACAATTTACAAGGTTTGTAACAGGATTATTTGTAGCTAAACCATTTGCAGAATTAACACCTGCATTAGCTGCTGATTTTAATGCTTGTTTTGAACCAATAGCAGAAGTTGCTAACGCAAATGTACCATTACCCATAGTTTCAACGGCTTGTTTTGCATCTCCATCCGTTTTAGCAGTTGCAGCTTTATAACCACCATACACAATAGTTCCAGCGCCAACAGTTGCACCGGCAAGAGCCATTAGAGGTAGTGCGGCACCACCTGTTAAAACACCAATACCAACACCAGCTGCAATACAAGCACCAGTTTTAATAGGATGATTTTTTATTGATTTTACAATACCAATTAATCCTTTTCCAAAGCTAGCCAAACCTTCTTTAAAAGGAATTTTACCATCATCAGCGCCATCTGTTGATACTTTATCTTCATCATTAAACCACGCTTTTAAAGAATTTGGATTGGTACTTTCACCTTTAAAAGTTAAAATAGGAGAATCAACATTTTCCTTCTTCGCATAATTTACACCCGAAACTTTTTCTGACTTTAAATCAGACATTTGAACACTTTTAATCTTTTCCATAAAAAATTCCTACCCCAGAACACTTACTATTAATTAAAAACTTTTTCGATGCTGCAATTTTAAAAATACAAAAAATATTTACATTCTTAATATATGAATATTTAATAACAATCTGTTAATAGCAAGATTTTTTTTTGACAAGTTTTACACCAATAGAAATCAAGAGAGGATAATATATGAACATATCACCTGTATCGTTCGGAAGAACAATAAAAATAAATAACGCAGGCTATGGTGTAGCAGAACACGTTGCAGATTTGGTAAATCGTAATCGTCCACAAAAAGGCGAAGAAAGAGTACAACAGCAACTAAAAACTTTATTTTATGATTCAAAAGTTGGAAAAGCAAGAGCACTTGAAGTTTCATCTTGTGAAGAAGGAAATGGAGACTACATTGTTACAGGAAACGCAAGTAACATAATAAATAAAATTTTAGAACCATTTGACTTCTTAATTGACGAAATTAGAAGTCGCCACGACGGTGAATATAGCAAAGAAGAAGATTATGCTATGAACTATTATTCACGTTTTGAAGATGACGTAAATCAAGTGATTGCAGATACAAAAGAAAATGTAGCAATCAACATTGACTATGATTACGACCAACAAAAAATCAAGTCAATTAAGTTAGTTGTATAGAAAAGGAAGTATTTATGAAAATTTCAAATATTTCAAATCAAAGTTTTAAAGCACAATTTGTAATGAAAATAGAACCAAAAACAACAAGTAAGCCATCATCTGATACATATGAAAAAACAGTTGACTCATCACCTAGAAAAGCAAACAATGTATTAAAGTTTATAGGTTTTCTACAATCTAAAGAAGGCGGTGAAGTTCTTGATAAATTACCAAAAGATGATGTAATAACAATGGAATCTGCGTTCTTTATTAATGAAGAAACTGGCAAAACAACAATTGAACCTTTTCTTATTTATGAACCAGCGCACTTAACTCAAAAGCAACAAACCGAACTTGCTTTTGCATTACCAAATTTCAGAGCAGAATCAACATTCCTTAACCCAAGCCGAAATATGGCACCACAATTTAAGAAATGGGTTAACGATATTCTGTTAGCAAGAAAAATAACTTTAAATGATAAACAAAAAGGAGGTTAAAAACCTCCTTTTTTATTTTTATACAGATTGTTTTATTTCTTTTTCAACTTCTGCAAGAACATCTCTTAACTTGCTTCTATCTTTACCAGCACCCTGTGCATATTGTGGACGTCCACCACCTTTACCACCTGTTGCAGTTGCTAACTTACTAACAATTTGTCCAGCATTAATTCCTTTTTTAACAAAAGAATCATCAACTTTAACAACAAATGTAATCTTATCTTCATCAACAGAAGCTAAAACAACAATTGCTTCACCAAGTTTTGCTGATA
>CAZNLZ010000118.1:0-5385 GCA_964574225.1 uncultured Muribaculaceae bacterium
GTTATGTTTGGTTGGATAAAAAAGTTTAATGATAATTTTAATGAATAAGGAGATAGTATGTTAATTAAGGTTGTAAAAAAATCAATTCTTGATGTAAAAGCCGACGTAATTGTTGTAAACCTATTTGAAGGCGTAAAAAAACCTGGTGGAGTAACAGGCGTTGTAGATAAAGCTTTCGACAATATAATTTCAAATTACGTGATTAAAAAAGAAAAATTTGAAGGTAAATTTGGCGAAATTTATAAATTACCACTTGCAAAAGAAGGTAAGAAAGTATTTGTTGTTGGTTTAGGACAACAAGCAGATTTTACATACCCAAAAATCAGAACATTAACAGAAAAAGTTGTAAAAGCTTGCGGAAAGAATGAGAAAAAAATTGTTTCTATATTGCATGGTGCTGGCATAGCTGGTTTAGATGCTGAACTTTGTGCGCAAATGATAGCAGAAGGGGCAAGTGCTGGCGGTTATGCTTTTGACAAATATAAATCAGATAAAAATGAAGACAAAGTTGAAGAATTTACTATTGCAGAAATTGATACAACAAAATTTAAAAAAGCTGAAAAAGGTGCAGAAAAAGGCTGTATAATTGCACGCAGTGTATCAATGGCAAAAGATTTAATTAATGATTCATCTCAATACATTTACCCTGAAACCCTAGCAAACTTTGCTGTTGAAAATTCTGGGGTAAAAACAACCGTTTATAACAAAAAACAAATCGAAAAACTTGGTTTAACCGCATTTTTAGCTGTTGGTCAAGGTAGTGTTCACGAACCTAGATTTATCCATATGGAATACAAACCAACAAAAAAAGCTAAAAAGAAAATAGCACTTGTTGGTAAAGGTATTACATTTGACGCAGGCGGTTTGGATCTAAAACCACCAGCATCTATGCTAACAATGCGTGATGACATGTCTGGAGCTGCTGCAGTTATTGCAACTATGAGAGCAATTTCGGAGTTAAAACCAGATGTTGAAGTACACGCTGTTGTTGCAGCTTGCGAAAATATGCCATCAGGTAGCGCATATAAACCTGGTGACGTAATAATTTCGAAAATTGGCAAATCTATTGAAATTGACAATACAGACGCAGAAGGTAGAGTAACTTTGGCGGATGCTTTAGCATATGCTGAAGAACTTGGAGTTGATGAAATTATCGACATTGCAACTTTAACAGGCGCTTGTATGGTTGCATTTGGTAATGTTGTAAGCGGGATTTTAGGCAACGACGATAAAAAAGTAAAAGAATTTATCGCAGTTGGTGATGAAATAGGTGAAAGATATTGGCAACTCCCTATGTATGAAGAATACGGCGAAGGCTTAAAGAGTAAAATCGCCGATATGAAAAATACAGGAGGAAGAAATGGCGGAGCTTCTGCTGCTGGTATTTTCTTATCAAAATTTATAAAAGATACACCTTGGATTCATATTGATATTGCAGGAACTGCTTTTGTAAACGATATGGCAACAGGTGTTGGCGTAAAAAGCTTTATTAAATACATAGTTGGGTAGGTGACAATGGGTAGCGTACTATTACTAATATTTATAATAATTTTATTTGTCTGGATTACGAAATTAGAAACAAGAATTAATAATTGTGAATCTAGTTTAAAAAGTACATTGTATGAACTTCGACAAATAAATAAAAACCTAAAAACAGAAACGTACAGACAAGTTGCTAAACCCGAACCTATTGAAGAAGAGCCTATACCTACAGATACATATGAAGATAACATCACATATAAAGATGAAACCATCGAAAAAGTTGAAGAAGTTAAACAGGTACAATATAAGAACCTCGAAGAAGAAATAGTAACTACAAAACACGTAGAATACAAAGTCAAATATAATGAAGAAAAAGATTCATTTGAAAACTTCTTTTTGGGGAATGCATTTACAATTATTGGTGCGTTAGCATTTATTGTAAGTACAGGTATTTTTATTAAAATAATTTCTCCATTTATTGTACTTACACCAATGGCAAAAACATTAATTGGTTTCATATTCGGTACAATTTTAGTTGCAATTAGCTGCAACCAAAAGAATGAGAAAATGAAAATGTACTCAGAAGTTCTTATGGGTACAGGTTTTTCCGTATTCTTTATAACAACTCTATGCACTACTGTACTATTTCAAACATTCAGCACAATAAGTTGTGTATTTCTCGGCTCAATACTTTTGTTAATATCGTATTTTGTTGCTGATAAACAAAAAACCAGCTCAATGATTACAATTGCGCTTATTGGTGGATATTTAAATATATGTTTTGTAGCCTCATCTATAGATTTTAAACTAGCATTTGGTTATTTAATTTTCTTAAATTTATTATCAATTATTTATGCATATAGAAACCCAGATAAATCAGTCATTAACCTATTCAACTTGGTTGTAACGTTATTAATAACAGCAAGTTTAATGATTTCATCTGGAGAAATACATCCAACTTATCCAGTTGTTTTATGGTTAATATATCTTATTTATGATGTTGTTAAAACAAACAAAAATCCAAAAGAAGACAGCTTATTACAAATTCTTAGCTGGACAAATTTTGGTATATTAGCAGGTTTTTCTCTACTTTTATTCAGAGATGAAAAACTTTATATTGGTTCAACTCTTATAATTGCAGCAATAGTTTATAACCTTGTTACCTGCTACTTTATGATGAAAGGAACTGAAAAATTCAAGCCATATTTATACTCATTACTTATAACTTTATTGCTTGCAGTTTACTTCTTGTCAGAAGGTGTTTTAAGAATTGCAATTTGGTCAGTTCTAGGTATTGTATTAGCAATTGTTGTAACTAAATTAAAAAGAGATTATCTTGCAAATTGGACATTAATGTTCTTTGGTGCCGCAGCAACAGGTATTTTCTTTGTTAAAGGGGTTCCAAGTCTTTTAGCAGAAGGTTATTTCCCAGTATGGAACAACAGATTACTAACATTTGCAATGCCAATTTTGACAACATTTGCATCATACAAATTAATGGAAACTTCAAAAGATAGAAATACACAAAAAGTTTCTCAAATTTTAAAATTATTATTCTTGTCTTTAATCTATTTATTTATTGTATTTGAAATCAATAATTATATATTAGCTGATGAAACATTAGATACTTGGACATCTATATTTATCAGATTAATGACATTCTCTATTATTGGCTTTAAATATACACTTCAAACAAAGAAAATTGGAATGGAAACAAAGATATATATGTTTGAAACAGTTTCATACATTATTGGCTTTATTTCGTTAATGATGTTATGTTTTGGACTAAATTATCCAAACAAAGAAACTTTTGTTCCGTTGTGTAACATTAGATTCTTAGCTTTTGTTAGCGCAATCTTCACATCAATATTCTTTGTTAGATGGACAAAAGAAGAAGTCTATAAATATCTAGCTGTAATTTTAGGCTTTGTTTTATTAACAGTTGAAGCATACGACTACTGTGATAAATACCTAGATAATGCATACATTGTTTCTATTCTTTGGATGTTATATTCAGGGGTAATAACAACTATTGGTATTTTAAACGACAAAAAATATTTGAAGAATATCGGTATTATGACAAGCATACTTACTATAGGAAAAATATTATTTGTTGATTTATCAAACGTAGATGCCCTTTATAAATTAGCTATATTTATGATTGTAGGTATAGTATTAATGTTGGTATCATACTTTTATAATAAACACAGGAACTAGAAATATAGACAATGCTAAAAGTAGTTAAAACAGTTCAAACAAAAGAAAATAGAACAATAACGCTTTATGAAACAACTAATGAAAACTTCGACAAGACAATTTTGCTTGTCGGAGTTTTTCATGGCGAAGAACCACAAGGAAACTATCTTATAAATAAGTATATGAAAACTGATTTATCTCATATAAAAAATAAGTTAGTTATAATTCCTTGTTTAAATCCTGACGGAATGGCTAAAAACCAACGACAAAATGCTAATGGAATAGATTTAAATAGAAGTTTTCCAACAAAAAATTGGAAAGTAACAACAAGAAAAGAATATTTTGGTGGCAACGAACCTGCTAGTGAAATTGAAACAAAATTTATGATAGAAGTGCTTGAAACATACAGCTTTGATGCTATTTTATCGTTTCATGCACCTTTTGAAATAGTTAATTTTGATGGTCCTGCTCAAGAGTTAGCAGAAAAAATTTCCAAAATAACAGGCTACCCTTCACAAGGTGATATTGGCTATCCAACACCAGGAAGTTTTGGTAACTATGCCGGAGTTGAACGCAATATACCAACAATAACACTAGAATTGCCAGAAAACATATCAAATGAAGAACTTTGGCTGGTAAATAAACCTGTTTTTGAATACATAGCTGAAAATTTCTAAGGTAGTAATTATGGCAAAATTATCAATAATTATTCCTGCATATAACGTCGAAAAACATATTTATACAGCTGTAAACAGTGTTTTATGCCAATCTTTTCAAGATTTCGAAATTATCTGTATTGATGATTGTAGCACCGATAACACATATTCTATTCTTTTAGAGAATTTTTCATCTAATGAAAAAATTCAAATAATCCGAAATAAAAAAAACCTAGGACTTGGAATGGTTCGCAACATAGGTTTTTCACTTGCAAAAGGGGAATACATAACAAGCATAGATTCTGATGACATTATATGCGATAAAGATTTGTACAAAACAGCAATTGAAAGATTAGATAACACACAAGTTGAATCTTTATGGTATAAATTCAATATTTTTTGGGAAGAAGCAAACAAAACAACAACAATGGAGCCATTACAAAGCACCAAAGAAGGTATTTATTCAATTACTCCTAATAATATTGCCGATTATCCAATGTACACTTGGAATAAGATTTTTAGAAATGATTCACTAAGTGAGAATATATTTTTTCGTGGAAACTGCTTATATGAAGACTTTGAATTTTATTTCAGGTATTATACGCAAAACCCAAATGTATATATAATGGATAAAATCGGCTATACATGGCAACAACGGGAAGACTCTATTTCAGGTAGTATTTGTAAAAATATTGAAAACCATAAAGATAGATTTAGAGCGATAGAAAATATTTATCAATTTCTTGTTGAAAAAGAACTTCTTCAACAGTATAAAAAATCACTGTTGAAGGTATTTTACAATAATTTTAAGGAACTGATACATCATAAAGAGATAGAAGAAGAATTAATTAAAACAGCGAATTTATGCTTAAAAAATATAAATTTCACAGATGATTATCTTCTTGAAAAACGTAGAAAAAGTATATAAATGATGTAAATATTCTTTTAAATTTTCGTCAAAATTAGACTTTTATGGTATATTTGAAAATGCGATATAAGCATTAAAGAAAAGGAAAAAATAATGATTTCAGTAAACGATTTAAAAACAGGC
>CAZNLZ010000119.1:0-5383 GCA_964574225.1 uncultured Muribaculaceae bacterium
GAATATCATCTGGACAAGTTTCAATACGAACTAAGATAACTTTTTCACCAGCTTCACCTCTTTGCGCTGCTTCTTCTGTATCAAATACAATTTTACCAACAGCAGCACCTGGAGATGCGTTTACACCTGAAGAAATTTTCTTAGCTTCTGCTAAAGCTTTTGTATCAAAACATGGTAACAAGATTTGGTTTACTGAATAAGGGTCAACTAATTGAATAGCTCTTTCCTTTGTAATAATACCTTCTTCGCACATATCAACAGCAATTTTAACTGCAGCTGCAGCTGTTCTTTTACCGTTTCTTGTTTGAAGGATATATAATTTACCTTTTTCAATTGTAAATTCCATATCTTGAACGTCTTTATAACCAAGTTCAAGTTTTTTAGCGATATCTACATATTGTTTATATAGGTCTGGCATTTCAGTTTCTAACTCTGCAATAGGTTTTGGTGTTCTGATACCAGCAACAACGTCTTCACCTTGTGCGTTTGTTAAATATTCACCATAGAATTTGTTTTCGCCTGTAGCAGGGTTTCTTGTGAAAGATACACCAGTTGCACAATCATCACCCATATTACCGAATACCATTGATTGAACGTTAACCGCAGTACCGAAGTTGTGGTCAATTTTGTTCATGTTTCTGTATGCAACCGCACGTGGAATATTCCAAGAACGGAATACAGCTTCAATAGCTTCTTGTAATTGAACATATGGATCTTGTGGGAATTCTTTACCTGTAACTTCTTTAATTACTTGTTTGTAAACAGGAATTAATGATTTTAAACCTTCTGCAGAAATTTGAGTATCTTCTTTAACGCCTTCACGTTCTTTTACTTTTTCTAATTCAGATTCAAAATATTTTTGTCTATCCATTTCCCAAGCAACTGAACCAAACATAGTTAAGAATCTTCTATAAGAGTCATAGCAGAATCTTGGATTGTTTGTTAATTTAATCATTGCTTCAACTGTTTGGTCGTTTAGACCTAAGTTTAAAATTGTTTCCATCATACCAGGCATAGAAACTCTAGCACCTGAACGAACTGAAACTAATAATGGGTTTGTAGCATCGCCAAATTTTTGACCTTTTTGTGCCTCAACCTCTTTTAATGCAGCCTTAACTTCATCCATTAAGCCAGCTGGCATTTTGTTACCATTGTTGATGTAATCCATACAAGTTTCGGTTGTAATTGTCAACCCTGGAGGAACTGGAAGACCTAAGTTAGTCATTTCTGCTAAGTTAGCACCTTTTCCGCCTAACAGGTTTCTCATAGAAGCATCGCCTTCTCTGAACAACCATACACGTTTTTCTGTCATTCTCGTCTCCTTAAATTAACCGTATATTTACCATTATTAATAGTTGCGAATAATGCAATTAAATTATCATGAACATGCTCTTAACTCAATCTAAAAACTACCGCCCAATAAATAGTATTCAGAGCAATAAACTCCGCGTCCTATCGGTGAACAATCTGCTTTTAGACAGGCATGGTTTTTTCCATTACCTAAGGCCGTCACGCTATCTTTATAGACACTCATAAAAAAGATATCTTGACCAATTCTGTTTGGTTTTTCTTTCCCATTAATATCTACAAACATATAATACAACGGAGCGTTTCCATCCGCCGTTTCGGAGTCATTTTTATTAAAGCCTAAAATAACTCCATTATTTGCAATTACAAATTCATCAAAATAATATCTACTTGTCTTTTTAACAGGTGTTCCATTCATTTTTTTGTATTTGTAATTTTTTATCTTTTCAGGCTTATCAGTCTGAAAATGAACATATGGCATAGCTCTTTGAAGCATATACTCATTTGTTACAAGTTTTCCTGCTTCCTCGTTCGTTGGTACAATCGTACCTTCGTGCAATTTAATAAGGTCAAATGTATATATTAACTTTTCATATTCAACTTTCCACTTAGCTATTCTTTCAGCTTGTTCTAAATTAATCAAATTAAATGGAACAATAATCAGAACAATCAAAAGCAGTATTGAAAATACAAAAACTATATTAAATATGCTGAACGAAAAATTCTTCACCTTGCAAGTTCCATTCTTCGTTTTTCTTTGATTAACTCATCATAAATCCACTCTGGAACAAAGTTTTTACCCATTACAATGTTACCATTGTTTGGATTTGGAGCATGGAAGTCACTACCACCAGTAATAATCAAACCATACTTTTCGGCTAAAGTTGAGAAATACTCAATTATAGCAGGCGAATGTTTTCTGTGATATGCTTCTAAACCTCTTAAACCAAAGTTCATCATTTCCTTTGTTAAATTATCAGCAATATCCACATCATAAGGATGTGCAAAAACAGGAATACCACCAGCGTCATATATAACTTCTACAGCGTCAAATGGTGTTACTGTTTTTCTTTGAACATAAACATTCGAATCATCATTAATATATTTATTATAAGCTTCAATTACACTTGAAGTTCCGCCCGCATTAGTAATAGCCTTTGCAATATGTGGACGACCAATACTACCACCAGGTGCAACTTGTTTTGTAATACTATCAAATGTAATTTTGATACCAGCACGTTTGTTCAAAAGAGTAATAATTTCTTTAGTTTGTTTAATACGTGCTTGTTGTTGAGATTTAATCAACTTTTGAAAATCACTATTATTTAAATCCATGAAATAACCAAGTATATGAACTTCATAACCTTTATAGATAGTGTTTATTTCAACACCTGGCAATATTTCTATAGACTTATCTTTTGCATATTCTTGAGCCAATTTGTACGAGAGCACATTATCGTGGTCAGTAATTGCAATCGCACCCAGCTCTGCATCTATCGCGGTATCGACAATTTTCTCAGGTGAAAATGCGCCATCCGAGTAAGATGTGTGGATATGTAGATCGACTTTCACTCCTCATCCTTTCATAATACTATTTTTCCTCACTAACATATTTTTCACTAATTCTTTCAATAGCTTCAGCACATCCAGTCAAAACATCTACGGTAACAATAACACCGTTTACTTGCGACTCGCCTGAAGCAGCAACATCCAACCTATCTGGGATAGATGTAATTAATCTGTTAACGGAAGCTTCATACTCCATTCCGATAACACCATTTAAATCACCGCAAAAACCTGCGTCTGTGATATAAGCACAACAGCCATTATAAATTCTTTCATCTGCTGTTTGCACATGTGTGTGCGTACCAAATACGCCACTTACTCCCATTTTTGAATAATACTGTGCCATACAAATTTTTTCAGCAGTAGCTTCTGCATGAATATCCATTAATACTACAGGAGTTTCTTTCTTTATTTCATTAATAGCTTCTTCTAACATTTTCCAAGGTGCATCAATAAGCCCCATAAATGTTCTTCCAAGCACATTAATAACGCCAACTTTACCTTTTGCTGTTTCAAAAATTCGATAACCAACACCAGGTGTTCCTTCTGGATAATTAATTGGGCGAACTAACTTATCAGCATCATTAATGTATTTGAAAATTTCTCTTTTATCCCAAATATGATTTCCTGATGTAAAAGCATCAATCCCATAAGATAAAAGTTCTTCGTAATTTTTTTGAGTCAAACCAAAACCATGAGAAGCATTTTCAGCATTAGCAATAACAAAATCTGGCTTGTTATCAACAAAACTTTCCAAGTATCTCTTAACGGACAACCTACCAGGTTTTCCAACAATATCGCCTAAAAATAATATTTTAATTTTATTGTCTGACATAATGAATAATAATCTAATCCGATAATTTATTGGTTTAAATTTGAGAGAGAATTCACACGAAGAAAATTCTCTCTCAAAAAATTATTTCGCAATTTCTGTTGTTCTTATTTCTCTAACAACTGTTACTCTGATTTGACCAGGGTAATCAAGTTCTTCTTCGATACGTCTTGCAATGTCACGAGCAAGTCTTGTACTTGCAACATCATCGAATTTTTCTGGTTGAACAACAACTCGAATTTCTCTACCAGCTTGAACTGCAAATGATTGTTTAATACCATCATAGCTCAAAGCAATTTCTTCAAGTTTTTGTAATCTCTTGATGTAAATTTCAAGAGTATCTCTTCTTGAACCAGGTCTGCCAGCCGATACTGCGTCTGCAAGTTTAACCAAAACTGCTTCAATAGAATTTGCTGTAACATCATCATGGTGAGCTTCGATAGCGTGGATAATTTCTTCTTTTTCACCATATTTTCTTGCAAGTTCAACACCTAACTCAATATGAGTTCCCTCTTGAGTTTGGTCAACCGCTTTACCGATATCGTGTAATAAACCAGCCCTTTTCGCCACTTTAACATTTGCACCAATTTCTGCAGCAATCATGCCTGCAATATGACCAACTTCTAAAGAGTGCAATAACACATTTTGACCATAACTTGTTCTGTAATATAAACGACCAAGAGTTTTAACAAGTTCTTTATTAAGGTTCATAATGCCCATTTCCATAGTAGCATTTTCACCTTCTTGTTTAATCTTTTGTTCAATTTCTACTCTAGCCTTTTCAACCATTTCTTCAATACGAACTGGGTGAATACGACCATCTGCAACAAGTTTTTCTAAAGCAAGTTTTGCAATTTCACGACGTACTGGGTCAAAACAAGAAAGAACAACCGCTTCTGGAGTATCATCAATAATCAAATCAACACCAGTAAGTGTTTCTAATGTTCTAATATTTCTACCTTCACGACCGATAATACGACCTTTCATTTCATCAGATGGTAAACTTACTGATGAAACTGTTGACTCAACAACTTGGTCAATAGCACAACGTTGCATAACTGTTGTAAGAATTTCTTTTGCTTTTTCATTAGAAACTTCTTTAATATGATTTTCATTTTCACGAATTAAATTATTTGCTTCTTGTTGCAAATCAACTTTTAATTGTTCAAATAAAACATGCTTTGCTTCTTCAGAAGACATGCCAGAAATTCTTTCAAGTTCTTGAATTTGTTTTTGGATTGTTTCAGCAAGATAATCTTCTTTGTCTAAAACTTCATCCATTTTGCGTTGTAATTCTGCTTCTTTGTTAACAACTGCTTGTTCTTTGTCTTCAAGCAATTCTTCTTTTTTAGAAAGTTTAGATTCTAATCTAGAAAGTTCTTGTCTTCGTTCTTTAGTTTCTTCTTGAAATTTTTCAATATCTTTTTGAACAGCCTCTTTTGCAGCTAATAGAGCTTCCTTTTTGTATAAACTGTTCTTTTCTTCCATATCACGAACTAAAGCCGCTTTTTCTTTTTCTCCTTTGTTGACAAGAAAGAAAAACATCAAGCACATAAATACAAGAAAACTAGCAAGCATAATTAAAATATTAATATCAATACTATTAATCTTCCTATACCTCGTTCTTCCTACACGCACGAAATATAATGCGTTTTATATATTAAAAATTTATTATTA
>CAZNLZ010000120.1:0-5330 GCA_964574225.1 uncultured Muribaculaceae bacterium
AATATTTGTAGAAGCTTTAGGTTGTGCAGGCGGTTGTATTAATGGACCTTGTTTGTCTTCTGAAAAAGGTGTTATTGCAGTTACTGCTGATGTATTAACAAACATTAATTACAGAGAACAAATTCCAACAACTCCAGATATTGTTGTTCAAGAAAATTATTGTCCAAATCCTGTAAAAAAACATAGTTGTTCAATCGAACAAGTTGAGGAAGCATTACAAAGGATAAGTAAGCATACGCTAGAAGACGAGTTAAATTGTTCTGGTTGTGGATATTCAACTTGTAGGGATTTTGTTCAAGCTCTAATTGCTGGTGATGCAGAAACTTCAATGTGTGTATCATATATGAGGAAAATTGCAGTTAGAAAAGCTGCGGCAATGGTTCGTTGTATGCCTGCTGCAGTAGTTATGATTGATAAAAACTTGAAGATAATAGAGTCTAATGATGCTTTTATGAGAATGTTCTGTTCTGATATGTATGATGTTTTTGCTTCTCGAGAAGAGGGGCTTGCAGGTGCTGCTATTGATAGAATAGTTCCTTTCGGTGATATTTTAAAAGCTGCTTTAAATTCTAATCAAGATATCCATAAAGAACACTACCCAATTGATAATAAACTTTATGATATAAGTGCTTTTACAATTGAAACTGGAGAAATATCTGGGGCTGTAATTACCGATGTTACAAAATCTGAAATGGATAGAGAAAAGATAGCTAAAAGAGCAAGAGAAGTTATTTCTAAAAATATTGCAACTGTTCAAGAAATTGCTTGTTTATTAGGTGAACATATGGTTGAAACAGAAGTCCTCTTGAATTCAATAGCGAAAGATTATGAAAATAATTCTGATGAGGATAAGTAATGTTTATTGATGTTGGTTGTGCTCAAGAGAAAAAATATAATCAAAATGCTTTTGGGGATTTTTTCCTCTCAAGAAGGTATAAAGATACTGGTAGATTAATTGCAATTCTATCTGATGGTTTAGGTAGTGGAATTAAGGCAAATATTCTTGCAAGTATGACTGCTACAATGCTTTTAAAATTTATTGAAGCTCAATCAGATATAGAACTTGCTTGTGAAACAATAATGAACTCTTTACCAGTTTGTAAGGTCAGAAAGATTAGCTATTCAACTTTCTCTGCAATAGATTGTGATGAAGATGGAAATGTTCAAATTGTAGAAGAAGGAAATCCTGATTTCTTATGGATTAGAGATAATCAAGTTTTGAAACCAGAATATAAAACAATTACTTCTAAAACTTTTCAGAATAGGCATATGCATGTTTATAATTTGAAGTTAAAAATGGGTGATAGAATAATTTTTTGTTCGGATGGTGTAACTCAGGCTGCACTTGGTACAAAAGAGTTAAAATTAGGCGTTAGAAGAGATGGCTTGATAAAAATTGTGTTGAATAAATTGAATGAACAGCCATTTATTTCATCTGATGAACTTTCAAGGTACATTATTAGACAAATTCAGATTATAGAGCCTGATCATAAGTTGAAAGACGATACATCAGTTTCTTGTTTCTACTTTAGAGAACCAAGAAAGTCAATTGTTTTTACTGGTCCGCCTTACGATATGGAAAGAGATGCTGTCTACGCAAAAAGTTTTTATTCTTTTAATGGTAAAAAAGCTATTGCAGGTGGGACAACTGCAAATTTAATTGCACGAGAACTTAACTTGGAAATAGAAGCTGATAGAAATATTAATGTTGGCAAATTGCCTGGAATATCTTATATGAGAGGTATTGATCTTGTAACGGAAGGTATTTTGACGCTTACTAAGACTGCAGAATATTTAGAAACAGGAGTTCCACTTGATGATGCAGCAGGTAAACTTATGAAATTTTTCTTAGATACTGATGTTATAAAATTTTTGGTTGGTGCAAAAATAAATCAAGCTCATTATGATCCAAATTTGCCAATTGAAATTGAGATTAGAAAAAACATAATAAAGAAAATTGCAAAGTTATTAGAAGATAAATACACCAAAAAAGTTGAAGTCAGCTTTGTTTGATTGTAAACTAGAATTGTTTAGAAATATACTAAGGGGTAAGAATGAAAATCAGCGTTAAAATTTGTTCAGGAACAACATGTTTTGTTATGGGAAGCTCATATTTAAATGAATTATATGATTTGTTGCCACAAAAGTTTGGTGATAGAGTTGTTGTTGAACCAAGCTTGTGTTTAGGACAATGTTCTCAAGCTGATAATCATTCGAAAGCTCCTTTTGTAAAAATTAATGATGAAATAATTTCTGAAGCAACAGTTCAGAAAATAGTTGAAAATATAGAAAAAAGGCTAGCAGAATGAATAATAACAGTCAATCAATACATATAAAAAAGGATATTTTAGTTAGATTAGTAAAAGCATTCTTTTCTGAAAATTTTCCAAAAGCAACAGCAGCAATTCCATTTCAAATGAGACCAAAAGATGCGGAAGTGCCATATCGTTGTTGTATATATAAAGAACGTGAAATCATCAAAGATAGAATTATTGCAGATTTAGGATATTCAATTGAAGGGCTTGATGAGTCTGAAAGATTGGAAGATTTTGCTCAAGCATCATTAACTAGAACTGAAATTGAAGAAAATCCTTTAACTGTTATTGATGCAGCTTGTAAGGGTTGTGTTCCTGCACGTGTTTATGTTACTAATTTATGTCAAGGTTGTGTTGCAAGAGCTTGTGAACAAACTTGTAAGTTTGGTGCAATTACTATTGCTGGCGGAAAAAGTATTATTGACTCTTCTAAATGTAAAAATTGCGGTATGTGTATAAACGCTTGCCCATATAATGCAATTGTTAGATTGATTGTTCCTTGTGAACAAGCTTGCCCAATTGGTGCTATTTCAAAAGGTGGAAATGGAACAGCTACAATAGATTTTGAAAAATGTATTTCTTGTGGTAAATGTGTTGCAGCTTGCCCATTTGGTGCTGTTAATGAAAAAAGCCATATGATTGATGTGCTTAAAAATATTAGAGATGGTAAAAAAGTTATTGCGATGTTTGCTCCTGCAATTGCTGGTCAATTCCCAGGAACTATTTTTCAGTTAAAATCGGCAATGTTAAAAGCTGGGTTTAATGATGTATATGAAGTTGCTCAGGGTGCTGATATTACAACAAAAAAAGAGGCTGCTGAATTTGTAGAAAGAATGCATGAAGGTGAACCATTTATGACAACATCTTGTTGTGCTGGATATAATAACTTCATTGCAAAACATCTTCCAGAAATAAAACCTTTTGTTTCTGATACAAAAACACCAATGTACTATACTGCTGAAATTGTTAAAGAAAAACATCCTGATGCAATATTGGTATTCATAAGCCCTTGTGTTGCGAAGAGAAAAGAAGTTCAACAAAACGAAAAAGTTGATTATGTTTTAAATGCAGATGAACTTGGTGCAATTTTTGTGGGTAAAAACATTGAAATTATGGCTATGGAAGATGCACAGTATGATTATGATAGCTCTAAACAAGCAAGAAACTTTGGTGTTTCTGGCGGTGTGGCTAATGCGGTAAACGCTGTCGTAGAAGATAAAGAACTTGTTAAACCTTGTATTATTGATGGATTAACTAAAGATTCTATTAAACAACTTAAAAAGTATGCGAAAGATGCTTGTTGTGCGGATGGTAATTTGGTTGAAGTTATGTGCTGTGAAGGCGGTTGTATTGGCGGAAACTCAAATATTTCAAATCCAAAAATAGCTAAAAAGTTGATAAATAATCTTCTTGAAAAGAGTAATGATATAAAATAGTTAACAATTTTAACTAAAAAGACAATTTCTACAAACAAAATAACTTTATATAAATAAGGTTAGTAATTTGTGGGTGGTTTATGTCTGATTTTTCTCTAGGAAGTTTTGATTTATCAAGAGAAATTCAAATGGAAAAATATAGAGCACAAGAAGCTGAAAGACGCTTGTTTGGTAGCTCTGTTTTGGCAGAAATAGAAGCTGATAACTTTCAGCCAAAAGTTAATCATACAAAAAAGAATAATAGTTCAAAACAAACAAATGTTATACAAGATAAATTAGAGGTTTCTAAACCAACAGCTAAAACTGATAATCTTGATGATGGTAAAATCAGTTTCAAAGAAAAGATTAAAAATTTTGGAAAAGGTTTAGTTGCGCCTATTAAAAATATATTCTCTTCACCAAAAAATATTGCGATAACAGCTGTATCGGCACTTGCTTGTGCTGCGGTTATTGGTCTTACTGGTGGTGCCGCTGCCCCTGTTTTTGTTGCAGCTGGCTTGATTGGTGGTGGCGCTCAAATTATAAAAGGTATTCAAAAACAAGCAAAAGCTACAACTGATGCTCAGGCTGTTCAAGCTTGGCAAGATATGGGTTCTGGTACATTTACGGTTGGTGTTTCTGCCTTAAGTGCCAAAGCTTCATTAAAAGCAAATGGAACTGATGTTTCTGGCATGTCAACGCTTAAAGCAGCTGGTAAATGTGTAGCTGATATGCCTAAGAATATATCTACTGGCTTTACGACAGCAAAAACAAATGTTTCAAATTTTGTATCTGGTTTAAAAAGTACTCCGGTTGCGCCTAGTGTAGCTCCAAGTGCTTCGTTACCAGCACCAACATCAACATCAGCACCTAGCGCACCAACTTCTGTGCCGGTTTCTAGTTCGCCTGCACCTGCTGCAACATCAGCTTCTGTGCCAACTACTCCGGTTGCAACATCAACACCAGCGCCTCGTTCTGCAACTCCCGCAGCAACATCGACACCTGCAGAAAGTATTGCTTCAAGTGCGCCAACTTCTGTTCCAAGTGCGCCGATAGCTGTTGATCCAGAAATTATGCCAGTAGCAACTACATCAAAACCCCCATTATTATTGGAAGCTCCAAAACAACAATTGTTGTTAGAAGCACCAAAAACACCTATTTATAAACCACCATATGCTCAAAGTGAGGCATTATACCCACCAATAAGCTTTACAGAAGGGAAACTTCCAATTTATTACCAACACAAGCCAAATTCACTTCCTTCTGCAAGTGCAGGTTCTGCAAAACCACTTCTTTTAGAAGCACCAAAAGGTGATGTTATTCCTGAAGGTGTTGTAAAACCAAAAGGTTCAACAAAAGCGCCAAAAGCGGGTAAAACTCCAAAAGCAAAATCAAAGGGAAAACATAAGCCAAAAGATAAAACAGGAAAAATATCGTTCTGGGAAAAATTCAAAGATTTCTTTAGGGTGTTTGGTTTCTTTAAAGAAAATCCAACAGTAGATTGTTTATAAAGTAAAAAGGAGCTTGAAAAAGCTCCTTTTTAATATCTATATTAAACGCGTCTTTTGCGTGCTGCTTCAGATTTGCGTTTTTTCTTAAT
>CAZNLZ010000121.1:0-5329 GCA_964574225.1 uncultured Muribaculaceae bacterium
GGTCATAACTTAGGACCTGGCTATTGTGGTGAAACTTCAATGCAAAATATGTTTGTAAACTTGGGTGCAACTCCAGAACAAATTAAAATGGTTGAAGCTGACCCAATATATAGACAAGGTTTACTTGGCGATAACTATTTTAAACCTTTTGTAAAAGAAACTCTTGATGAAACTGGTACTGCAAGTGCAACACAAATTGCTCTTCACCACGCAAGTAAAGAAAGAGCAAATGGCGAAGGTTTTGTTAAGGCATTTAGCGTTGTAGCTGAAGATTATGCAGATGCTATTGCAAACAATCCACAAGCTGCACATAATATTCACCAAACAGCTAAAAAATTACATCAAGATGGTGTGTTTAATGGTATTTTAAATCCGTTAGAAGATCCCAAAGTTGATGCTACAAGAGAATTACCAAATCCTCGTTATAAAGAAGATTGTGTTGATACAGATGGTACTGTTTATCCGGCATTTGAAGTTTATCCTAAAGATGCATCATATTCTCAAATGAGAGATGTAAAAAATGCAAATAAACTAAAACTATTCCAAAGATTTTCTGCAAACGATGTGACTATTATTACTGGTGATTCAGCAAGAAAAGCGAATATCAATCCAGAAGCTAAGGGCGTTTATAGCGGTCCAATTATTCGTCAAGATTTAATGGATTTAATTGCACAAGGCAAAGGTGATGAAGTTCCATTGTTTGTAAGCTGGGGCAGATTAGATACTCAAAAAGGTTTTGATATTGCAACTGACGCGTTTGAAAAATTTGCAAAAACTCCAGAAGGTAAAAATGCAGTTTTAGTTGTTGGTGCTGGTTTAATTAAAGATAACCCAGAATCAGAACGTGTTGAAAACAAAATTAAATCAATGTTGGCTGATAAAGACCTTCAAGGCCGTGTAGTTCATATTGATGGTTGGGCGCCTGCGTATGCTTTAGCAAGTGCTGCTGATGCTGCATTATTTACATCTAGATTTGAACCTTGTGGTTTAACTGACATTGAAGCTATGAAGTATTATTGTACTCCGATTGTAACTAATACACAGGGCTTTAAACAAAAGAACTTTGACCCAAGAAATGCACTTGAGGCTGAAAAAGCTACATCATTCAAAACACAACATGAATTCGACTTGTTAAAATCACAAGTACAATTGATTATTGATGCATATGTTAATAATGACGCTAATGCATTAGCAAAAGTAAAAGGTGAATTTCCTGTATTTGCTTCAAAAGATGCGCAAGGAAATGATGTATATGATGATTCATTATTTGTTGACTTTGCAAAAGGTTATACAGAATATATGGATGGTTTAAAGGCTGAATTACTTGCACAATATGGTTCTGAAGATAAATTCCCAGTAGGTTGGAATGATTGGGATGAACTTTCAAAAGATTATTCTTTCAAATATTCTGGCTTTGCTAGAGACTTAAAAGATGGTGTTCTAAAAGCAGAAACAGCAAAAGCTATTGCTGCTTATACTGAAACATCTGCTGAAACAAAAGCTACAATGTTTGATAATTTGAAAAAATTAAATACTGGTTGGAAAGGTAATGCAAATCTTCACCCAACAAATGAATCAAGTTATGAAATGTATAAAAAACATCATATGATGGCAGATTATTCAAAACCAACAGAACTTGATGTGATTGGTAAGAGTTCAAGATTTATTGAAAATACTATTGAATCAAGACAAAAAACAGACGTTGAAGATAGAATTGGTTCTTATGTGATTGGTGCATTATCTGGTGTGGCTGTTGCTTTGGCCACTAAGTTTAAAAATGCGGGTAAAGCGCAACCAAATCAAGACTTGTTAAATCAAATAGAAAGTTTAAAACAACAGTTAGTTGATCAAACAGATTTACAATCAAAATTATCAATTGCTGAAAATAAACTTTCAAAAGCACTTCAATCAAACAAACGTAATATGATTATTGCGATTGCTGCTTCTGCGATTGGTGGTGCGGTGGTAGCTGTTCTTGGTTCTAAATATGCAAACAAGAAAAAAGCTGCAAGTGATCCACTTCCAAAAGTTGCAGCGGCAACAGTAAGTCAACCAATCGAAACTAAAAAACAATCAACACCAACTGCTAGTGTTGCAACAGCAAGTTCATCTAATGGATTGTTTTCTAGCTTTTCAAACTTTGCGTAAGTAAAAACTAGTTGCATAAAAAAGAGCCCCAAATTTTATGGGCTCTTTTTTTATTAAAAGTATGTAAAAGATTATTTACAACAAGAAAATAGTTCTGCTCATATGCTACTATTTCGTTAGGATAGGTAACATTCACAAAGAAAATATAAATCTGGGCAGTATTAAATGAAAAAGAATATTTTAAATATATTGGTTTTTGTAGTTTATGCATTTATAACACTTTTTGCTGTTATGAATCATGAAATATGGGCTGATGAAGCACAGGTGTGGCAATTGTGTAGGCATTTGTCGGTTTCAGAATTATTTCAACATTTGCATAATGAGGGTCATCCTCCATTAACTTATTTAATGATGATGCCTTTTGCAAAGATTACAGATAACATTATCGTTATGCAATTGGTTTTATGGTTTTTTATGGCATTAGCAAGTTTTGTGTTGCTATTTTTTGCACCATTTAAAAATTTTACAAAATATGCAATTCTTTTGAGTGCGGGGTTTATCTATTTTCTTCCTGTTATTGCAAGAAGTTATGCTTTAATTCCTTTTTTTGTTTTTATGGCTGCAATTTTATATTCAAAGCAAAAGCAACATCCAATTCTTTATGCTTCAGTGTTGGCTATAATTGCTAATACTCATATTATAATGTTTTGCTTTATATTTTTGTTGTTTATAGATTTTATTTTGAAAAATAGAAATGAATTAGAAAAGAAAGCATTTTATGCAAGTTTAGGAATTTGTGCATTTTCTTTATTTGTAGTTGTTTTTCAATTATGGGACACAACCTCAAGTAATTCTTGTATATCTTTTAGTTTAGAGTCTTTGCCTGCTAAGATTGTGAAAGTTTTTTGGTTCTTTTTCCTAAATGCATATAACTTGGACATAACTTTTTATAAAAAATTGATGATTCCTTTGGTTGATATTCCTTTGGTTTTAAGTTATATCTTTGTTTATGTCCTATGTTTTAAGAGCCTTTTCTTGAATAATAAAAAATTATTTTATATAACTCTTTTATCTATTGGTTTTCAGTTTTTTATTTATATATTTACATATAGTGCAAATACCTATCCTACAAGAATTTTTACTGCACATGTGATATTGATTTTTGCTATGTGGGTGTTATTAAACTCTGGTAATTTTAATGAAAAGTTTAAGCTCTGTTCTAAACAATCTATAAATATATTATTATCTGTTTTCTTTATTTTTACTTCATACAATGGAATAAATTATTTTGTAAAAGAAATAAATCTAGATTATTCTGGTGCAAAAAAGGCTTCTGAATTTTTAATTGAAAATATTGAAGAAGATGCGATTGTATTAACTTCGAACGAGCCATTTTCAATCTCATTACAGTATTACTTAGAGAAACAAAAAATTCAACTTATATCTGCAATCCGAAGGGCACCATTAAAATATGTAATTTGGGATGAAACAACAATTCCGAATTTATCTGCTGATGCTTGGGTAGAAGCTGCGATATTTTATTCTTTTATGTTTAAAACTAATAATGTATATGTGATAAAACCAATAGTAGAATATGAAAGAGTAAAAACAGATTTAAGTGAAGATTATTTTAATTTGGTTTATGCTTCAGATAAGACAATTGAAGGTAAAGAAGAATATAGAATATTTAAGTTTAAACCAGAGACTATCGGTAAATAGAGATTATCAATATTGTTTTCTAACCTAGAGAAATTAAAATCTTTATTTTATAATCTGCTTATGGATTTACTTGAATTAATAAAATCAGAATTTAAGAATTGGGGGAAATATGAAAGAATATTATTTCCTCTTGTTCTTGTTTTGACGGTAATTATTTCTGTTGTAATTGGTGATAACAAAATAGCATTGGTTTCTGCACTTTGTGGTATGAGTTATACTATTTTAGCGGGGAAAGGGAAAATATCCTGTTATTTTATTGGGATGATTGGAACTTTTTGTTATTCCTTTATTGCTTTTAAAAATGGTTTTTATGGAAATTTAGCTTTATATATGTTTTATTATTTCCCAATGGAAATTATTGGTATTATAAAGTGGCGTAAACATCTCAAAAAAGATCTTAATGAAATAATTAAAACCCGTTTGAGTAATAAAAATAGAGTTATTTATGCTATTGTTGCAGTTGTCTTGTCTGTCGGATTGTCTGTTATATTGAAATTGTTTAATGGTTCGACTCCATTTTTGGATGGAACCGTTACAGTTTTATCTGTAATTGGACAACTTTTAACAGTAAAACGTTGCATTGAACAATGGCATGTTTGGTTTGTTGTTAATCTTCTGTCACTTGTAATGTGGATTTATGCATATATAAATGGTTCAAACTGTTTTGCCACGATGATAATGTGGTTTGTTTATCTTATTTTATCCGTATATTTTTTACAGGCTTGGAAAAGAGAAGTTAAGTAATAAACAACAAAGAAGCCCTTTTAAGGACTTCTTGCAAATGGTTGCGGGAGCTGGAGTTTACAAAACGAAGAGGCGAAGAATGAGCCTAGTGAGCTTGTATTTGAAGCGAAGCGTAGGTGAACCTTGGTGAAAATTCGGCGACAAAAAAAGAAGTCTTTCAAGGACTTCTTATAAAATGGTTGCGGGAGCTGGAGTTGAACCAACGACCTTCGGGTTATGAGACGAAGAAAACACTATTTGCAAGGGTTTTCACTTGTAACCAAGCTTTATTAAATTTAATCAGAATTGTTTATAAATAAAGAATTCTACGATAATTTTTATTTCAATTGTTAGCACAATTTATCAAGTCTTATCAGAATTTTTGCAACTTTTTTGCAACTCTATGAAAATAGAGCTATCTAATAAGGATAGCTCGGATAGTTCTTTTAAAGATAAAATAAAATTTATAGCAAGGCAAAAATCATAAAAATATATCCTATTATTGCAATGCCAAAGAAAATAGAGTCTTGAATCTTTGGTCTTGTAGGATATGCCCAATTATTTAAAGTGGATTTAATTGCTATAATGCAACAAAATATAGAGACGATTGGTACAATAAAAGACATTCTTGTTCCTCCTTTCAGGTTTTTGCTTATATTATGCTGTAAGGTTTAGAAAAAGCTAAATCTTTAATGAGGGGCCAGCCCTAGAGGGGTAAAAGTTAAAAAAGCACTATCGTCTAGAGCTAGAAAAACTCCCGACTAAATTTTGAAAATTAAAAGCTACTGTGTGTAAAATT